>CALHRQ010000160.1 GCA_938038175.1 uncultured Granulosicoccaceae bacterium
AAACGATGACTCGGCCGCTGGTTATATTCAAAAGGACCGGAAGTAGCATGAGAGAACCAAAGCCATAACGGATAAAGGCAGCTTCTGCTGCCGGAACGCCCGGGCCTACAAAACGTACCAGTGCTGTAACGGCAACGAAACAAATGCCTGACATGATCATCCAGAAAATGCCTTGACTCGTTGTGTCAGAGACAAATTTCGTAAACCATCTATTGACCAAATTTGGCAATGACTATCCTTGGTGGATTGTTGTTACTGGTGTTGTTGTCAATTCATGTAATCGTCGAAGGCTTTTACAACTATCTTAGATTTCAAACTGACATCTCTGGCTGTATCACCTGGCCTGTAAAGCGCAGAACCTATGCCAAAACCTGTAACACCGGCATTAGCCCAATTGGGGAAATCTGTATCGTTTACACCACCCACAGCATAGACGCGGGTTTGCTCGGGTAGCACAGCACGAAAAGCACTGAGCCCTTCTGGCCCTAGTAATGATGCCGGGAAAAGCTTAAGGGCACTTGCACCAGCGTCCAGTGCGTTAAAACACTCTGTGGCAGTCGCAACACCAGGAATGGATTCCAGGCCTGACTGTACTGCGGCCTTGATTACTTTGGGGTTGCAGTTGGGTGAAACAGCCAATTTGGCTCCAAGTCCAGCTAAGGTTTTTACTTGGTTTATGGTGAGGACAGTACCAGCTCCGATAACGGCCTGAGAGCCATAGTGGATGATCAGTTGTTCGATACTTTTAAATGGTTCAGGTGAGTTGAGTGGGACCTCAATTTTAGTTATGCCGTTATTTATCAGTGCGTCTGCTATACCCAGTACTTCGTCAGATTTTACGCCCCGAATAATTGCAATCAGTTCTCTCACAATGACAGTCCCTGGCTCTTTTTTGCGTTTGCGTTAATCAGACCGTGTAATGTCATGGTAGCAGTATCTGCGACATGTACAACGCATCCGAATGACGCAAGTAATCCAGAATATAAGTTCGACAATGTATCGTTTCCTATCAGCGTGACAGGGCCTGCTGCCCAATAGGATTTGACGCTAACAAGTTCAAGACCAATCAAGTATCCGGATAAGCGCTGATTGTTTTCAGCCGGTGAATGGTTGTGCAAGAGGTGGCCAGCACGTATAGCGAATAATCGTGTACTGATCTGTTCAGGATCATGCATGGCCAACTGCACAGATTCAATAAAAATTTCACTGCTCGCGTTATAGTCACTGTGTTCAAGTGAATACTGCAATGTTGAATGTTCACTCAGTAGCTTATACAGCTCACCTGTCATGTGGGTTTCGAAAAAGTGTATCGACCCCTGCTGGATGCGTACCCACTTTGAATGTGTTCCCGGTAGACAAATAGCACCTTCATAGTCGGGAGTCGTATGTAGCAAGCCTTTTATTTGAGTTTCTTCTCCACGCATAACATCAGCTGGTTTTTTTTGCGCAACTCCCGGTGCTATGTGAAAACTAAAGCGCGGGTCTTTAACTGGTGCTTTTATATATTGGGGGTTGTCATTGCATGCGTGTGGTGTGTATTGATAAGGAGCTTCGATCCATCCCTGCCGAGCACCTACCATTCCACAAGCCAGTACGGTTGTCGGTTCATCATTGGACAACCATGGCTCGATAACACTCAGCAGCGCTGATTCAAACTGATCGGGGGCTAGACTCGAAAAACCTTGTGTGGAACGGGCATCATCGAGGACATTATCGTGCTCGAGTAGGTAAGCACGAAGATTGGATGTTCCCCAATCCACAGCAATCCACCGATTTAGCTTGTTGTGCATGACAAAATCATGAATGCGATAAAAGTGGTTAGGTCTACAGCTGAATAAGCCTTACATTGCACTACTAGTGACTGGCTATACCTTGCTGCGCATGGTTTTAAGCAATTGATCGGCGCTGGCAGCCAATAAGCCTGCATCTGCACCACAGGCAATAAAATTAAAGCCTTCTTTAAACAAACGTGCAGCAAAATCATTATCCAGTATCAGTGTCCCAACCGGGATGCCTTTTTCCATCAAGGTTTTTGCTACTGGCATGATAACTTCCCAGTTCTCATCGCACAGTGGCTTACCTAAATGTCCGATATCAGCGGCGATGTCAGCAGGCCCGAAGAAAACGCCATCGACACCATCAACGGAGCCTATTTCTACCGCGTTTTCCAGTGCTTCTTTGGTCTCTAATTGAACTATCACGCACAGTTCATCCTGGTTATCCGAAAAATAGTTTTGGACCCTGCCGAAGGCGTTGGCCCTTGTAGAACCGCTGACACCTCTAACTCCCTTGGGTGGGTAGCGAGTAGCGGCGACAGCAGCCTCTGCTTCTTCTACCGATTGAATCATCGGAAACAGCAACGTTCTCGCGCCTGAATCGAGCAGACGTTTCACCAAAACGGTATCGTTCCAATAGGGTCTGACAATGGTTGTTGTCTCCGGGCTGGCTTCAAAAACCTGCAATTGAGCGATAACACTCTGCAAAGAATTTGGTGAGTGCTCCATATCTATCACCACCCAATCGTATCCACAATGGCGAGTGATCTCAGCAGATACGTTGTTGCACAGACTACACCATAGGCCAATTTGGGAGTGCCCGGGAGCCAGCTGTTGTTTGAACTGATTAGGTTTTACTTTCATTGAAGAGTACTCACTGTACCTTAAAAAATTAAGGCTTTTATCTTAAAGAATGATGATGTTAAAAGATATTCGTACTTGTGTATGTTGGGCGCATAAAAAAGCCAGCGAATAACGCTGGCTTTCTCTATTAAATGAGCTTTCTTTACTCAATGGCCTTTGTAAATGATTCGCCGTTATTTAAGCGTCATTAGATTTTTATAGCTTCAGCAGCAGTTTGAAACCACATGGTACTGTTTAGAACAACATAGCTTGAGGCGAAGTGTGCAGGCGACGGTGACGCCGACGCCTGCGAAATCACCTTACTTGGCAACTGCGACCCACTCGGACCAGACAGCTTCATTACTGTCCATCCACTCACCAATGACATCTTCAATCTTGCCACCTGCCTGATCAATGGCTGCCATGAGAGTTTGCTGATCTGCGGTAGGAATCTTAACCGCTTTCAAAACATCAAGTGCAGCAGGCCATTTGTCTCCAAAACCTGACCAGGCTGCCTTGAATACACGTGAAGCGGCGAAGTCACAGTCGTTTACGCTATTCGGGTTTGTGCCCCAGGCTGCATCGCTAAAACAGGCATCTTCTGCTTTAGGTAGATCAACCCATTCTGTTTCAAACTCTGCCAGTGCCCAGTGTGGCTGCCAGAAGACCATGACCAGCGGGCTCTTTTTAGCAACGGATGCTTTTAATTCTGAAATCAGAGCGCCTTCGCTACCAGCAGGAACAGCTTTGAACGGGAGTTCAAGCCCGGTTAGGCGGTCAGCGCCAGGTGTTCCCCAATCAGCGGGGTAGTCGATCAAACGGCCCTGTGGAAGGGTTTCTGCAGTTGAGAAAGTGGCGGCACATTCCACCAGTGCTTCCCATGCTGGCAGGCCAGGGCAGGATTCTTTGACATGTACCGGATACAGGAATCCTTCACGAGCTTCGATACCGTTCTCGCCGATGTCAATAACCTCACCCGAATCGATAGTCTTTGTAACGATTTCGCCAATATTACTGCTCCAGATCTCCATTGTGGCGTGAATCTCACCA
>CALHRQ010000161.1 GCA_938038175.1 uncultured Granulosicoccaceae bacterium
CTGACTGGCCGTGGTCAATCAGTTAGTTTGAATGGCCCGGTGCTACGAGTCACGATTACTCCTCAACCCTGAGGTTCAACGCAAGTAGGACTTTGAATATCCACGATGAGGGAGTGCTCCCGGTGCGCAAACTGATGCATCGGGAGTCGTTCTCTTAAAAGCAGTTGCTGCCTTACCCAAGGGACTGACTGGTCAGGTCGTATTTCGGTCTAGGGTGTTCATACCGTCTCGGTGTTGTAGTCGTCAGAATCTACTGGCTCGGTGTTTTGAAAATATCTATACAGTCAGCAACTGTCTGGATGTCAATAGTAATACGATTAGCACAACATTTATTGCGTTCAGAATCCAGTGATCACCGTGGCTTGCGTGTGCGTTAATTGCTGTGATCAGAAAAAAGAATACGCCTGCGTAAGCCCAGTCTTTGAGCACTAGAGGAATGCCGGGTGTCAATAGTACAATGACAGCGATAGTTTTTAACACGGCTAGTTGCAGACGCAGATAATCAGGCAACCCAAGCTTACGGACGCCCTCTATTGTGTTCTGGCTAAACAGATAACTGCCTGCACTAAACAAAAGAAACAGACAAACAAGTCCTGTGCACAGGTAAAACGTCATATAAATATTGCTTCATTCAAACCAGTTGTGGGGATAACCGTCTCCAAAACCTGGCCCGACCTGCATTATCGGGTTTGGCAGGCCCTGCAAACCTCTAAATTTATAAAAAAGAACCTGTTTTGGTTTCGAAATTGCTGTAATTCGTACAGCTTTACACTAAACATACGTTCAATAAGCAGGTTATCCCGGAGGCTAGTCGTCTAGCATGGGTGGGATATATTAAACGAATGAAGCCTATTATATTAATAATTTCTGTACTCTTTTGCCTTATCGGCACCCAAAGAGCTCATGCTGCGCGCTTCACACCGACAAACCTCTGCGTCGCTAATAGTAATAGCGATTATGAAAGCATTACACTGCCAATAACGATCGGCGGTGATTATGCCACTGGTAGCTTACAAACCATCACGACGGTCGTGGGTGATACCGAGTTTCCGGGCGGCAATCAGGCTAACACCGGAGATCTGGAAAACGTCATCATTTTGCTTGATACAAATAATGATGGCACGCCGGAAGTGTTATCTACGGACCAGTGTAATTATGATCGCACTGCAACACCACCCGGTTGCTCAACAACACAAAATATCACCATCCCAAGTGTGGCTGAGGACACCACTTTTCGAGGCAGGGTGATGTTGAGTTTTAACGATCTTACGCCTGCTGACAGTTGCGGAGATAATACCTTTGGCGACACTGAAGACTTTCTGTTGGTAGCTGATGTCAGTGAAACAATAACGATTACTGATATTAGCTCACCTGAAGACAATGGCGCTATAACCGTAACCGCAACTCTGTCGCACAATGTTCGAGACGCAGCCGGGTTCGTCAGTTTTACTGTTGACTATGCCACCTCGGACGGCACCGCAACCATTGCTGATAATGACTACAATGCCACTAGCGGAACACTCACTTTTAATGGCCAAGCAGGTGATACGGCAACATTTACTGTTATACCCAATGCCGACATTATTCCAGAAGGCAACGAAACCATACTGGTGAGCTTTACCGGGATCAGCAATTCAACACATGGCATTGACATATCTGATACGGCTACCATAACGCTTGAAGAAGACGATACCGCCGTGGAATTAACATTATCCAAAACAGTCAGTGATCTAGCACCCAATATAGGTGACACTGTCGTGTTCTCTTTGGAGGTAAGCAATGCCGGCCCCGATGCCGCTGTAGATACAAGCGTGCTTGATGCAGTACCTAATGGGTTTACGGCACTGACACCGATATCCTCATCACCAGGCTCCACCTTTTCAATCACAGGCAACACGATCAACTGGACAGGAATTGATGTTCCCGTAGGTGGGGTTGCTATTGCAACGTTCTCGGCCGAAGTTTTACCGCCTTGACGCATTGACCAGCCTAATCAATCAAAATTTAAGCAAACCGAACCGGGCAGGACGCTATAGATGGACGACATAAGTGCGTTACCCGCATAGTATTATTATGGTCGGCCGTGAGATCGGTAGTCTGACTTTAACTTGAACTAGCCTATCTTATTCCAGCGCTATTCCAGTTAAGGCAGCCGAAGATCCATAGTATTCAAGAGCTTTGTCGATGTTGGGAAAATTCTCTTTTTGTTCAATACCATTTAGTTAACACCGGCTACCCAGGAACCAACTCCTGTTGACTAACTATCTCATGCTGATTTTTATAGCGGCCTGTAGTAGTGGCACCTACAACGGCTCTGGCCCGGACTTTTTTCAGGAACCAGCGCCTGACTCTCCACTGTTGGGTAGTTGGGAATGTGCGGGTTGTGAAACTAGCGCGGTCTCTTCCAGAAATAACTTCCTGACTTTTTCTTTTTCCAAAATTATGAGATCTGACATGCTATTTTGAAAGGCCTTGTAAATTGTTTTTCGAAATCGCTCCATGTCCTCTACATTCTTTCGAATAAAGTCGATCACCTTAGCCATCAATCAAACATTTCGACTGCACAACTCAGCGATACTGCTGCCGAAATAAATCAAACTGTTTTCGATCTTGCTGAGTTTAACGCGAACGATTCAGACTGGAGTGTATAACTGAATCAATTAGTCTTCATGACTGGGTTTAAATCTCAGAAAACTGAAATTCCTGATTCTTAAATGACTGTTAAGCAGCGAATAGTAGAGATTAATTTGCTTGTGACATAAGTGACACCAGTGACAACAAAAAGCTATCCGAGGCATTCCTCGATATAGACTTAATACACGAATACCCAAAGATGTCGTTTGATCTAATCGATGTGTGGCAAATATCACATATTTAGATAATTTCTATCCTACCATCCGTTTTTCATCCTTTTGGGTGATGTTGCTCTTCTGTTCGAGTGCTAGCCTCAATCGTGTTAAGGCATCTCCGACTTGAAGTGGAAATAAATGCCGAGTTATGCAAAAAATAATCGTATCTAAAAAGCATCTATTCCTAATTGAATTGAGCGGGGCAAAAATCCTTGCCAAACGAATGCTGTTTTTTAATTAGTCTGATCAGACAGCTGGATTTGAAGTTTTGAATAAATTGAGAATGTGAGTTTTACCAAAATTAGATTTAATTGGGTCAACGAATAATCCAGATTGACTGATAGTTCAAGCTATCAAATTGAATAATAATGTAACGTTTAGCTGCCATGCAGGATAGCGATATTTGGTTTTACATTCGCTTGATCCTTTGCAAAGTTTATATGCTTTTTGCCTGACTATATATGGTTTGCTAGAAATAAAATAGAACTACACGAGGAGGTATGAAATGAAAAAAACTAATTCTAATTATCAAATGCTGAAGAGTAATATTTCAAGAATTAAGCGGTATTGTTGTGTTGCGGGATTGGTCTCGGTGGCTGGAATTATTCATGCGCAAGATGGGTCGTTGCAACTCGAGTCACTGGACCAGGCTAGAGTCGATGCACCCTATAATCAGGTTCAACCGCTAAACTTTAGAAATAATTTCGACTCGGATAATTCTTCATTTGCTGCTGCGTGCTTCCCCATTGGCCTTGAGCGATGTGCATTTGGATTTTTTGATGGTGCTTTGGAAATACAGGCTGCCATAAACGAGCAAGAGTTGGGTACAAATGATGGTTTTGTTGTAGGTACTTTGGATTTTCTGAACAGATCAGATAGCTTTGGCGTAAATGCAGCTGTGTCAAGCAGGTCACGCACTAACGAGAATGGTCTGCCCGTGATTGCGCTGACAGGCACGTTGTACAACGATACACAAGAAGGCGGTATTAATGCTGGTCGTGGCGGTGACATTGAGGCTCGGCTTCGCATCATTGCTGATCCTGACGGCTTCACCCAGGTGCAAGCTGAGTTAAGAAGAAGGCTCGTCGAGGGTGGCACCGAGCGATTAAATGTTTTTAATGGAAACGATCCGTCCAGGTTTACATTCCCTATAGATGCCAGATTGGACGCCACTTATATACTTGATATTTCATTCGACCGTGAAAACGGATTAATCGAATTTTCTGTTGATGGTGAAGGATTTGATAGGATTATCGAAACTGTTGCGATTGACTCACCTATACTGCGACCTTCGCGCTCTAATCAATTCATCCAAGCTGGGCTTTTCGGTGATGCCCCTGTAATCGGTCGTGGGATAGCGAGGGTTTCCGAGATCAGAGCTGGTAGTTCATCTTATAGTTTCACCGATTCCGCCCCTGTTATTGTTCCGCAACGTCTCACTACCAGAAATCGTCGTCCCTCGGTAACTAGTCGCTTTGATAACGGTAGAATGTTTCTATCGCATGATGCAGGTATACCGGACGGCGGACGAGCAGAAATCAGATACGAGGGCACGACCGAGTATGTCGAATCAACTTTTGAGATTTCCAGCGACTCAAATATCGTTGATAACGGGTTTTTGTTGATTCGGGTTGCGGCAACTCTTTATAGGGATCTAGCGGGTGATTTTGGTTTCTTTGATGAGACAGGGACTGTGTTTGCTGCCCTCTCTATCGATGTAGATGGTAGCTCTGAATTCAGGTTTGAAAGCTGTGCTTTCCGTCAAGACTCAAGTGATGGAAGCACCGGTAGCGAGTTGATAGGCCCTAATCCTGATTTCAATACGAATTTTGATACGAGCTGTCGTGCTATGGATATCGTCCCGCAGTTAGATACTCAATACACAGCATCAGTTGCATTAGATCGTGATAACCGTACCCTGACGTACCGCGTAAGAGAGACAGCTAATGCTGCGGTAAGCGAAGAGTTCGTATTCCCAATACCTACAGAAGTTTTTCCTATATCTACAAGTTTTGCTGGTTTTACTGCAGAAGCGTTTGGTCCAGGCGTAGCGGAAGTAGTTGTCGATAATATTTCGTATGCGCCAGAGGGCAGCGCGGTTACTGTGGAAAGAGCAGGTATTGGATTTGGGGATATTACGGATGAAATAAATGCCGGTAGTAACGCCTCTAATCTGATTGCGGATACTATGACTGATGCAGATGCAGATGCAGATGCAGATGCTGATGCAGATGCAGATACAGATGCTGATGCAGATACAGATGCAGATGCAGATGCTGATGCTGATGCTGATGCTGATGCCATGACTGACACCGATTCCATGACTGATGCCGATGCCATGACTGATGCCGATGCCATGACTGATAGCGATGCTATGACTGACACCGATTCCATGACTGACACCGATTCCATGACTGATGCCGATTCCATGACTGATGCCGATGCCGTAACTGATGCCGATGATCTAGTACAAACATCAGGCGGTGGCGGTGGATGTAGCATTGGAGGCACCGGAACACCTGATCCATTCTTACCTCTTATGGCAGCAGCTTCGGTCGCATTCTTGATTCTCCGTCGCAGGCCGAATAGCGAGCATGTTAAAAGAGGTGGTTCAGCGAGCAGAAGTGTTGTGGCTTCGTGATAAATCAGTTTGAATCGCCTATTTCTTAGGTAATTACTTGCGGTATAGGGCGATAGACACGCTTTGGCTCGGCACTGAATCTAGATCTGTATTTTCATATGCTGTTTGTTGATGGTGTCTATTCGCCCAAAAGTAATGGTCAGCTGAGATTTCATCGAGTCAACGCCCCCATGAGCAAGGAGCTCAATGCGTTGGTAGCCACAAGCGCCCACGCTGCTACTGGTTTATTGATGCGTTACTCAAGAATAACTATGGCAAAATTCTGCAAACGACGTTGGGAGTGGAATTTAAATAATCTAGGATTTTTTGATTGGGCGAAGCAAGGGTATTTAACGTCAATTGTGCTGGGCTATTAGCAGTGCTTTGATATTAACTAAACGGCAGTAATCCAACGATATAACCGTATATCACTATTCTATATCTGATTTAAGATTATCCAGTGCAGTTTTAATTTCTTGCAGGTTACGATACGTCTTATTAAGGTCATAGTCTTCAGATCCAAATCTGTCTCTCAAGGCAGATCGGTAGAGTGAATTTTTCGATTCAGTAAAATTATCTAAAAAACCGGCCTTCTCGTGTTCTTTAAAATGAGGATGACTGAATATACTTGTCTTATCAATGAAATTTCCATTTAATGTATCGTAAGTTTTCCAGAATTTTGTGAAATCAGTAACTACGTTATTATCTTTTTCAATCAAGCCTAGATCATAATTGATATTTGCGGTTAAAAAACGAGTTAAACGTTCTGCAGCAAGAACTATCTCTTTGTACTGATTGGGCGTCAAAGCTGGAGTGGATAAATGCTCATTCACCTGGAATTGGTCTTTACTGTAGTTGGCAGAATATATCTTACTCCACTTACTATCTCTCCCGTCGCTATCTACAAGTTTTACCCGAAAGTTAAAAACGACATCAAGTTCAGTATCAGAAAGTTCATCATCAGGAACAACTATCTGATAACGCGCAGAATTGCCGCGCACCTTAATTGCTTTTTCGAACAATCCGTCAAGATAAGAAGGAATATTTCCTGATACTTGATCATAAACAACGTACTTCCCGTCATGCTCTGTTGTCAATTTTATTTGAAAAAGAGTGAACCCTTTGCAAGTTTTTTTCGCTGCATTAGGTCTTATGATTGTAAGTCGATCTAATTCAACATTTTCATTTAAGTGTTCACCAGAAACATTATTTAAACTGTCTTTGCTAATATAATTCCGTGATGGTATTTCGCAAGAAAATACGCCTGGAGAATATAATGAAGATACAAGCAATGCACATATGGTTAATGTATTTTTATTTGTATTGAATGTAGATTTCATTGTGTAGGCCGTGGTCGTTTTGAAGAATATTGTCGATATGCTTTCTTATCGATATGCATTATTGGCGAACAACAAATTTGCAATAACAGTAGCCAGAATTTCTTATTTGGTGTGAGCCGGGCTCACGTAACTATGACTTTAACAGTATGCGAGATGCAAGACTACAACCCCTATCGCAACCCGTGCATGGAAATCCCCTGAGATCATATTTCTTTTGATAGTGTCTTTTCGCCCAATCGTAATAGTCAGCTGAGATTTCATCGGGTCAACGCCCCCATGAGCAAGGAGCTCAATGCGTTGGTAGCCACGATCAATTAACAATGTGTTGCCCGGGTATCTCGAGCGTTAAGGTTGGCAGGCTTTCAGATGAGCAGAGCGATATCTGACATTGGCGTTGGACGATGACGTACTTGCTTCTTGCTGTAGTTCAGTAGGGCCTTCGTTTCGGTGTTTTGCTTGTAATTCAGCTTACCAGCCGGTGTTTATACAGCTGATCATAATGTGGCTTCATTCGTCGATGCACCTGTTGCACTCTTTGTGGTGTTGACTCCAGTTCAACATAACGACGAGTCTGGGGGGTAAGCCCTGTCGAATTGGCCAGGTTTGCATGAAAAGAGCCGCCGTCCCACCAACTGTGTTCAGAAGGATCACCACCTGCCTCCCAACTTAGCGCATCAGGTATAAATGGAATATCCACAGACTGGCAAAATATTTTTGTCATCTTATGCGGATCCTCTAATAAATCATCGCTGTCTATCACAGGAGGTGCTTTACCATTTAGTGCCCAAACCAAATCAAAAAGAGCGCGTTGCTCAGGAAATCCTACTTCGCCTTCATCAAAATCGGGCCACTTGTTGTAGATAGAGGTAATGGTCTTGGCTGGGTCTCGAATTAAAAATGCGTGAGTAAAATGTGATAAAAATTCTGGGTCCCACATGTGGTTAATGTAGTGTGGAAAGTCTTTAATAAAAACCGGGCCTTTTACAGCGCGTGCCTGTATGTCTTCCCACACGCTGTCAATCGTTAAATCCTTTGTCGTTTTCTCACCTTCTTTAAACCGTTGCCACAGTGGATCTTCTCCCTGATACCAGGCTTCTCCAAAAGGTTCATGTAAACAATCTAAGTCTCCCCTTTGACGCATCATCCATTCAAAGGCTGTGGATGTTGATCGCGGTATAGCCCATAAGGCAACAATTTTATGCATGAAGGCTTTCCAGTAAGGTTCCTTGGGAAGAGGTGGGGCTAAGTCCCAATGATTTGAATAATCTCCAATACAAAGCGGTGTCGTGTCCGATAACCGGTTTACCTAAACGAGTTTCCAGTGCTTTTGTAAGGTGTAAAGGTCTTTGTGGTAAGCCTTCAGGGCCCGTTCTAAAATTACACATGCCGTTGATTAAATAGGCATCGGCATTGGGTGCTTGTTCTGCAACATAGTCAAAGGATCGAATGGCAAGCTCGCCTTCAAATACCCAGCGGCATTCGTTCACCTCGGCTTGAGACTTAAAAAAACCTTGATCATGAAAGTTACCCGCCCAAAGCACATCGAATCCTGCCTCTTTTAAGAATCCTACGGTTCCCTGCCACCACTCAGGCCAGTGGTAAGCAGCGTTCAAGGCAACCTTTTCAACATTCAATGCTCGTAATGCTTCCACCATGGCATAACCTGCCATATGAAATTGGGTGCCGTATTTATCTGAAAGTGCTTCGCAGTGATTTTTGATTCCTTCCACACCAAGATCACTCGCGTGTACCCAGTTAGATCCCACTTGGCCACAGACATCTACACCGTTTCGTGACATGCAGTGAACAAAGTCTTCCATCATGCCGAAGTTTTTTTTGCGTTGATCCAGCCCGTGTTTGTAATCGGGTACATGTAGCATCCAACCGTGAACACCAACCGACTGTGGCGCTATGCGTAGAAAATCACTGGGCGCTGCGTCGTAGTCAAACGGGGGACAAGTAAAGCCGACTTGATGTGGGAACAGCTTGTGTTCAGCGCGCCATTTCGCAGGCATGAGTAACGGGTCGTTTGACGTCATGAATTAACTCAGTGTTTGAACGGGTTTGCCAAGTACCGATGGTTCAGGGGTTATGCCGTGGCCAGGTTTTTCACCCAACTTGATGGTTCCGTTGCTACGGGTAGGGCCCGTGGCATCCAGTCTTGGTTTTACATAGCCTGATAAATCGCAGGTGTTTAAAAGATACTGTGGCGGTGTCGATGAAGCTAAGTGAAGAGCGGTTGCGGTTGTAATATCGGACCCCCAAGTATCTTCGATGCACATCTTTGCACCAAAATGTACACACAAATCTCGCGCCTGGCGCATACGACTGAGGCCGCCAAATTTAGACAGTTTTAAAGCAACAGCATCCATGCATCCCAGCTCATAAGCGCGCAATAAACTGGCGGTATCGTATGCTGATTCGTCCATTTTCATGGGTAAACCGCACGTGTTCTTAACCGATGCGCATTGCTCAATGGTGCTGCAGGGTTGTTCTAACATGACATCTAAATGCGCAACGGCATTCCCTACACGTGTTGCATCTAACTGAGATGCGCCGCAATTCCAATCCCCGTACACAAGGGCGGAGTCACTAACTGCATCGCGAACAGCAGTGAGTCGCTCTACGTCATTACGCCAATTACTATCAGCACCCAGTTTCACCTGAAATTGTTTTATACCCGTTTCTTCTGCGGTTCTTGCCATTGCTGCCATGGCATCGGGTGCCACACAAGTAATAGAGTGGTACAAGGGTAGTACTGTGGTGTGTCTTCCGCCTAATAATTGATACAAAGGCATGTTGGCAGCTTTTGCGGTTAAATCCCAAAGCGCGGTATCGATCATGGATTTGGCGTAATCGTGCCCAATAAGATGAGCGTCCAGTTTGTGCATAAGCGCTTCGGGGCCAATAGGACTGGCACCGATAAGTAAGGACGACAGTTCCTGTAAAGCAGAGGCAACGCCGTCAGCATAAGCCGGTAAGTAATGCGGAATAGGGCAAACCTCACCCCATCCATCAAGCCCTTCATTGGTCTTAATCTGCAGCACCATAGAATCCACTGTATCGCAGGTTTTGCCTTCTGCCATGTAGTAGGTTTCGTGGCTTGTGAGCGGTACGCAATATAAGTTGAGCTGAGTGATTTTCATTAATCAACAACATCTAAGTTGATCACGGCGCAGGGCGCGCCAATGGTTTCGATCATTTCTGTTTTTAATACTGCTGCGTTAATAGCCATTGAAGGGACTCTATTTTCAATAGAAATTTATAACAATCCTTGCTCTTCCAACACCTTTCTTGCCACGCGAAAACACTCTAGGCCCATGGGCACACCACAATAAATTGCCACCACATGAATGATGGCTCGAATCTCTTCTTTCGACACACCATTGCTAATCGCACCACGGCAATGAATTTCCCATTCATGCATTCGACCCAGGGCGCCAATCATGGCTAAGTTCATCATAGAACGTGTTTTTGCATCGATAACATCGTCGCCCCAGCCAAAACCCCAGCACCAGGCAGTCATCGCTTGTTGAAACGGCTGCGTAAATTCATCCGCTGCTTCTAAATTATTTTCAACGTATTCAGCTCCTAATGTACCTTTGCGTTGTTCTAGTCCTTTCTTAAATAAGTCTTCATCAAACAGATCAGTAGACATGAATAATTCCTTGGTTATAAATTTTAATTTGTGGGAAAAAGCATATCACTCGTCAACCGCTTCTCTCATCCATCGCTGCAATGCAGCAATGGAATGCTCGGATTTCACACCATGATTTGGATCTAACACTAATGGGCCAGGTGTATAGCCACGACTGTTTAAGCCGCGCTGCACCGATTCGACCAGATGAACATCCTCTTCTACCGTCGTTTCTCGATCCTGAACAGCTAGTTGTCGTAACATCGATTTATCTGCTTCTTCTGTTCCAAACCAACCTCGATGAATCACAACGTTTTCATGATCAACTGGTCGCCAGTGGTAAGTGTTCAAAACATTACCGGGGTACACTTGAAACGATGTCATTGGCCAAAGAAACCATGACGAATAATGCCCCGCGAATTCATTGGCGTTGACATCAATGGGGTATGACATCTTGTCTAAGTTCTGGCATTCGGTTGTGTGTCGTAAGCAATACCCTTGGGGCTGGATATCATAGGTACTGGCTTTCACGATACCGTTAGCAAACGTTGGGTGGTTCAGTTGGCAGTGATAACATTCCGAGTAATTCTCAACTGATACTTTCCAATTGCATTTCTCTTCAGCTGTTACCCATTCAACTGCTTCTAAGCGATCAATATCAGGAACAAACGCGGATAATTCTTCTGCCACATTGGGATACCATTCGCTCATGGGCTTTGCCAGTGGGTCAAGGTTAGCAAATAGAAATCCGCAGAAATTCTCAACACGTATTTCGTTTAAACAAATAGACTCTTTATCAAATCCTGGTACAGACTTTATATTGGGCCCAGAGCGCAGTTCTCCCGTGAGCTCATATGACCAGGCGTGATATGGGCAAACTACGAGGGTTGTATTACCTGAGCCTTTGAGTAGTTGATGAGCGCGGTGCTGGCAAACATTGAAATACCCTTTGATATCTCCTGCTTGGGTTTTAATACAAAATAATGATTCGCCTGCTATGTCAAAGCAAAAATAATCGCCAGGCTGTTTCAGTTGAGATACATGACCAGCAAATTGCCATGTGCGTGCCAGTACACCAAGTTGTTCCGCTTTGTAGATAGCGGGGTCAGTGTAATACCGAGCGTCTAAGGATTTTATGGGCAGTGTAGGCTCACTCATCTAGGCGTCCTCCGAATACAATCCCAGCTTATGTCGACGATCGTGAAACGTTCTTACCCGCTCCACAACCTTAGGTTTCCCAACCCCCACAACAAACGACAACAACGTTTCTAACAAGGCAATAGTGGACACAGAAGATGGGAAAAATTTCGGTGTATCTACCGCCACGACAAAACCAAACTCAGATCCACGAATAATGGGGGAGGCTAAGCTGTCCGAAATTCCTATTACTTTTACGCCCTGATCACGTGCAATGTGCACAGCTTCTACCACTTCTTGGCGATAAGGTTTACAGGTTATGGCAATGAGCACATCGCGTTTATCGGCCCACGCCAAATCATCGCTGGCGGTACTGCCACTGCGAGGAATAGCCGTTACCTGCTTCATGCCTGTACCTGCAAGATAGGCAAAGTTCTGCGCGTTAGAATGATTCACCCCCACGCCCAAGGTGTACGTGTTACGAGATGCCACAACTGCTCTCGCAGCCGCTTGTAAATCTTTACTGTCTATAGCTGCGAAGGTATCTTCGATATTACTAATGGCAGCGCTCACCATACTTCGATAGTGCTCACCCAGTTGTCCGCGTTGTCCTAATGACTGTAACCATTCGGCGCGATCCGGAAAGTGCGTGACGCCTCGCTTTACTTCCTCTCGAAACGGTTCGCGAAAATCTTCATAACCACCAAAGCCAATGGATTGCGCCATTCGAACTAAGGTATTGGGTTTAACATCCGCGGCTTCTGCAATTTCGCGAATGGACGATACGCTGACATCGTTCGGGTTAGCCAAGACATAGGAGGCCGCTTTTCGAACCTCTGGCGTTAGCATTTCAATGCCTTCAGACAGTGAGGCCAGCACCTGCGCGCGCTGCCGAACCGAAGTTGATGGTACAGATATACTATTCATGGTTGACAAGGGTACATATGTATCAATATTATCGCAACTACTGAAACGCCAGTAACTGCAAACCAACATTATGAATTCACCGAGCATCCCCTCTCAAGCCAAAGTTGTCATTGTCGGGGGCGGCGTGATGGGCTGCGGCTTGGCCTACCATTTAGCCCATGAAGGTTGGACGGATGTAGTGCTTTTAGAAAAAGCCGAACTTACCTCCGGCTCCACTTGGCACGCAGCCGGTCAAATCACACACTCCACATCCAGTTTCGGCCTGGGCAAGTGCGTGGATTACAACATCGGTTTGTACTCAGGCGCGTTAGAAAGAGAAACAGGGCAGAACGTTACATGGCATGGTTGCGGATCGTTTCGCTTGGCGTATGAAGAAGATGAAATGGATTGGCTTCGCCACACACTAAGCGTTGGTAAGTCGCTTGGTTTTAACATCGATTTAGTCGACACGCATTTTATTCAGCAAAAGCACCCCTTTTACAATCTGGACGGTGTGCTGGGCGCATTGTATACACCTGATGATGGTCATGTGGATCCGTCCGGTGTTACTCAAGCCATGGCAACCGGCGCACGTCAACTTGGGGTAAAAATCATAAGGCGCTGCCGTGCAACCGACATCAAACAACAGAGCAACGGTGATTGGTTAGTATCAACAGAATACGGCGATATTTACTGTGAACATGTGGTGAACGCAGGCGGAACCTACGCTCGGCAAATGGGTGAATGGTCCGGTTTGCAATTACCCATGACGTCCATGACTCATCACTATTTTGTAACGGAAAACGTTCCACAGTTTGAAGCCATGGATACCGAACTTCCCGTCATTCGAGATGATCGAGAAGTGTCAGGCTATATTCGCATGGAACAAAAATCGGGGCTTATTGGAATTTATGAAAAGCACAACCCCAATACCGTGTGGGAAGAGCATTGCCCCTGGGATGCTGAAAACGAATTGTTCGAACCCGACTACGATCGCGTGATGCCATGGCTTGAAAACGCGCTGGAACGTATGCCGATATTTGCAGAGCTTGGCATAAAACGCGATGTACATGGAGCCATCTCTCATCCACCTGATGGTAATCCTTTAATAGGTCCTGCACCTGGTGTGCGAAACTACTGGTGTTGCTGCGGAACGCAAATCGGTATCGGTTGGGGGCCTGGACTTACGCGCGAACTTGCACGGTGGATGGTACACGGCGCGGCCGACATTTCCATGCGTGAATACGATCCACGCCGCTTTGGTGATTACGCTACTAAAGAATGGCAAGTCATCAAAGCGAAAGAGGATTATTGCTTACGCCATGAAATCCCCTTCCCGCATTTTAATCGCCTTGCGGGTCGCCCAATCAAAGCCTCACCCTTGTATGACACCTTAAAAGCACAAGGTGCGGTTTTCGAAGAGGTGTACGGGCACGAACGCCCGCGCTGGTTTGCGACCGATGGGGTCGCGCAACAAGACCAATACTCGTTTAAACGTAACGCAGTACACGATGTGGTTGCAGTTGAGGTAGCAGCTGTTCGTAACAGCGTTGGCATCATGGATATCTGCGCCTTTACTAAAGTGGAAGTATCGGGAACGGGTGTTAATGCATGGCTGGAATCCTTAGTGCCCAATCGACTCCCTCTTAAAGATGGCGGTATCATCCTCACACATTTTCTTAATGAATCTGGACGAATCGAATTAGAAGCCACCCTTATTCGATTTGAGAGCGATCGATACTATTTAGTCTGTGCCGCCTTTTTCGAACAGCGCTTATTGGATCATTTGCAAAAGCATCAACCCTATGGTTCTTCGTTCACCGTTATTAATCGATCTTATGATTGGGGCGCACTGACGCTAAACGGTCCCAAGGCTCGACACGTACTAGCCGCCTGCACACCGTCGGCATTAGATAACGCAAACTTTCCCTGGCTGAAAGCGCAAAACATTCAAATAGCTGGAAAAGCCTGTTGGGCTATGCGTTTGTCGTATGCAGGAGAGCTGGGTTGGGAAATTCATACCGAACGTGACAACTTAAAAGCGGTTTATGACGCCATTTGGCAAGCTGGCACAGACTACGACATCAAAAACTACGGGTCGTTTGCCATGAACACTATGCGAATGGAAAAGATGTTTAAAGGCGCAGGTGAATTAACTAACGAAGTTACCTTGCCCGAAGCGAATGTGATGAGATTTGTAAAAATGGACAAGGATTTCATAGGTAAATCCGCCACACAGGCCAGCGCCAACAACGATCTTCCGTGGGTATGTGCTTACTTGAGAATTGAAGAAAACGGTTCTGAAGATGGGCACGGCGGTGAAGCGGTGTTGCTCGATAAGCAAGTGGTGGGTTCAACGGCCTCAGTCACCTATGGCCACAGCGTTGGATACATTCTGGCGTTCGCCTATTTAAAACCAACAGCTGCCGCATCCGGTACTGAATTAACTGTCGTCATTGCTGGGAAGCCCCGTAAAGCTTGCGTACTAACAGAGCCTGCCTACGACCCAGGCAGCGTTTTGCCGCGCACAGATAGCGTATAACCCTAATTCAACTAAATAAGGTAGGTCATCATGAGTAATGCCACCACTATGAACGCTATCGTCCTTACCGGTCACGGAGATATGGACAAGTTGGAATACCAAACCGACTTCCCTGTACCTTCGCCCGGACAGAACGATGTTCTGATCAAAGTGGGTGCCTGCGGTATGAACAACACGGACGTCAATACTCGTTCAGGTTGGTATTCAAAAGCGGTTACTGAAGCCACCACAGGGGGCGGATACGATGAAGTAGATTCTGATGACCCCAGTTGGGGCGGTGCGCCCATTACTTTCCCTCGCATTCAAGGGGCAGACACATGCGGTGAAGTCGTGGCAGTTGGCAGTGCTGTAGATAAATCTCTCATCGGTAAACGCGTTATCACCGATGGCTGGTTACGTGATTGGGATGATCCGATGAATATGGACAAGACGGGTTATTTTGGTTCTGAATGCAACGGCGGTTACGCGCAGTACACCGTCGCTGATCATCGCAATGTGGGTGTTGTGACATGCGATTTAAGTGATGCAGAGCTTGCTACTTTCTCTTGCTCTTACACCACTGCGGAGGGCATGTTGGCCCGAGCGAATGTGGGTTCTGATGATGTGGTTTTAGTCACAGGTGCTTCAGGCGGTGTGGGGTCTGCGCTGGTGCAATTGGCCAAACGACGTGGCGCGAAAGTCGTGGGAATGGCATCAGTTGCTAAACACGATAGCGTCCGGGCGTTAGGTGCCGATGCTGTGTTACCTCGATCACCCGAAAATCTAAGTGCAAATTTACAAGAGGCTATCGGTCAAAATCGCGTTACCGTGGTCGCTGATATCGTCGGTGGTGATGCATTTTCAGCTACTGTGGATGTGCTGTCGCGCGGTGGCCGTTACACCTGCTCCGGCGCTATTGCAGGCCCGATGGTAGAACTGGATTTACGCACCCTGTACTTAAGGGATTTAACGTTCACAGGCTCCACCGTTGTACCACCGCATATTTTTAAAGATATCGTTGGCTATATAGAACGCGGAGAAATTAAGCCCGTGTTAGCTGCTATCTACCCATTGGAAGATTTTCACAAAGCGCAAGCGGCTTTTATTGAAAAAAAGCACACCGGCAACATTGTTGTCACGCCTTAATTAATCAATTAGACAACCACTAAAGGGCGCTATGAAAATTAACCGCATCAGTGTTTATCAAAAAGATTTACCGCTAAAAGACCCCTATTGGTTATCCGGCGGACGATTAAAGTTTGAAGTACTGGATGCCACGTTTGTAAAAATCGAAACCGATAGCGGACTAATTGGTTGGGGTGAAGGAACCCCTTGGGGTCATACTTATGTCCCTGCTCATGGTCCAGGAATCCGCGCGGGTTTAGAAACCATGGCATCCTACATTTTAGGTTTGGATCCCAGGAAGCTGGAGTTAGTTGAGCGCGCAATGGATACTTGCCTTCCCGGTCACTTATATGCAAAGCAGCCGGTGGATCTAGCTTGCTGGGATATCCTGGGTAAGGCAACCGATCTGTCTGTCGCTGACTTACTCGGCGGCAAACGCAGCACGGGAACACCCGCCGCATCGTCAGTATCCAGTGGCGAACCTGATTACATGATGGGCATTATTAATCGCTATCGTGATATGGGCTACGTTGCACATTCGGCTAAGGTGGGCGGAAGCGACACGGATAAAGACATTGAGCGCATTCGTCATCTTGAAGCGAATCGACGAGAGGGAGAAGTCATCTTGTACGATGTGAATCGCGCATGGACTCGTCGCGAAGCCAACATTGTGATGAACGCAGTGGCAGAACTTGGCGTAACGTTCGAACAACCAGGTGAAACACTGGATGACATTGCACAAGTTCGCCAAGTCACTACCTCACCCATTAGCGTGGACGAATCATTAGTTACCTTGCAAGACGCCACACGTATTGCACGTGAAGGTCTTGCTGATGTGTTTGGTATTAAACTCAATCGTGTTGGTGGGCTAACTAAAGCCAGACGGATGCGAGATGTCGCTATTGCTCACGGCATTCAAATGTTTATTATGGCAACAGGCGGTTCGGTTTTAGCTGATACGGAAGCTGCCCATTTGGCACAATCCATACCTGATGAATTCATAAGGGCGTGTTGGTCTTGTCAAGACATGCTGAACGTAGACGTAGCGCCTGGTAGCGGTCCGCGTTGTATCGATGGGTTTATCACCATCGATGACACACCGGGCTTAGGGGTAACACCGGACGAATCTTTGCTCGGTGACCCTGTGGTAATTTATTCACTATGACTAAATCAACTTGGATAGAACGAGCAAAAACCGCATTGCCTGCAGGAGGTTTTGGTAACTTTGATCATTCAGTATTTATCAAAGAAGGCAAAGGCTCCAGAGTCTGGGATGAAGACGGAAAGGAATATATTGATTACTTAATCGGCTCTGGACCCATGTTGTTAGGTCATGGCAACGAGGAAGTCATCGAAGTAGTACAACAACAAATTACCAAAGGCATGACTTTCTTTGCTAACAACAGCGCAGGCATTGAACTTGCCGAGGCAATCATTGACGCCGTTCCTTGTGCTGAGCAAGTGCGTTACCTCACCTCGGGTGGTGAAGCCGATATGTACGCACTACGGTTGGCACGGGCGTTCACCGGTAGAAACAAAATAATGAAGTTTGAAGGCGGCTACCACGGCATGAGTGCTGAAGCACAAATGAGTTTGGCTCCCAGCATCCAAGCCAACTTTCCTAATGCTGTACCCGACAGCGCAGGCATTCCGACAAGCGTGCGTGATGAAATGGTGATTGCACCGTTTAACGATACTGAAACGGTGAAAGCCCTGCTTGATGAATACGGTTCTGATGTTGCCGCCATTATCGTGGAGCCATTGCAACGGATTATTCCGCCATTATCTGGATTTTTAGCGTTTCTAAGAGAAGAGTGCACGCAACGCGGTATTGTGTTGATTTTCGATGAAATCGTTACTGGATTTCGTTTAGCTTACGGTGGTGCGCAAGAAGCATATGGTGTGGTGCCTGATCTTTGCACCTTGGGCAAGATCATTGGTGGAGGATTTCCACTAGCCGCCATAGTGGGTAAGCAGGAGATCATGTCGCACTTTGATGTTTCTGTCGTTGGCCGAGATAAATTTCTAATGCAACTAGGCACACTGTCAGGCAACCCAGTTGCGGCAATGGCGGGTTTAAAAACGATGGAAATACTGCGGCGGCCCGGTAACTATGAAACGATTCGTAAGAACGGCGTTCGGCTGCAAACGCTGTTCTCCGAGCAATTAAAAAAGAACGGTCATAAACACCAGGTAATAGGTGAACCCCAACTGTTTGATATTTTATTTACCGATGCAACCGTTATCGATTATCGAAGCGGCAGGAAGGCCGATGCTGATAAGAATGCACGTTTTAATCACACCCTTCGTGAAGAAGGCTTATTAAAATCCCCAAGCAAACTGTATCCCTGCCTTGCGCTTACAGAAGATGATTTTGAATGGACTGAGCGCGCAGTAAAAATCGCCGCCTCAGATTTGTAATATTAAAAGGCATATACACACCTCTCTATAATAAAAACCTCCTTGCTCAGGAAAACAGGAAGCGTATCTAAAGATAGTGATACTTCAACAATTTAACCGCATTCGTGTAACGATGTAAGAGCCACGTGGCGATGGCGACGATGAGGCCAACCACGGGTGGGGTAGATTTAAATCCATTGATATTTCAACTCGCACGAACAGCGTTAGTACATGCTGTCTTTAAGATCTTGTGTAATGGTATTGTCAATGCGATCAATTTCGTCTTTAGATATCTGTCGATGATGCATCATCAAGTCGGCAAGCGATGGCACTTCGTTTGGAGATTTGTGTGCGTTTTGATCCCACAGTTTTGCTCGAAGAATGGCTTTGGCGCAATGACCGTAGGCTTCCTCTACATGAATAATCAGCACTAAGGTGGGTTCTTTTCCTTGAATAGAAAATGCTGCCAACAATTCTGGGTCATGGCTTATTTGTGCTTTACCGTTAACGCGTAATGTTATTGAAACCCCAGGGATCATGAACAGCAAAGATACCGCAGGGCTCTGCATAACATTTCTCATGGTGTCGTAGCGTCGATTGCCAGGACGGTCAGGAATTAATAGAGTCTTGTCGTCAGCAACGCTAACAAAACCTGCTGGATCTCCGCGAGGAGATAAATCGGTTTTCTGTTCAGCATTTTGAGAGGATAG
>CALHRQ010000162.1 GCA_938038175.1 uncultured Granulosicoccaceae bacterium
CAGGCGCTGGCTGTTATCAGTATCCACAGCAAAAGGGTAAAAAAGATATTGGATTTATTGGATCTCATGCTGCCTCATCTTGAGCTTTTCCAGCCTGTTTGTCAGACGGGATTTTTCTAATCAAAAAAGGCCCCACTGCAAGAAAGTCCAGGCCTGTAGAAAAGAAACAACGAATTGCATCACGTGGTGATTCAACTACCGGCTCACCCTGAATATTAAAGCTGGTGTTCAGCACTACAGGTACACCTGTCCGTGCACCTAATTCGCTGATTAATCCGTGATACAAAGGGTGGCTTTCTTTTCGAACGGTTTGCACTCTTGCACTACCATCAACATGTGTTATTGCCGGTATGATATTTTGTTTGCTTTTACGTACTTGGCATACCTTCAGCATAAACGGTGCTTCGACATCGATATCAAAAAATTCAGGAGCAGCCTCTATTGTTGCTGATGGTGCGAAGGGTCGATAAGCTTCACGAAATTTCACCTCTGAATTAATCTTGTCTTTCATGTTTGGGAAAGCGGGGTTGGCTATAATACTGCGAGATCCAAGCGCACGTGGTCCAATTTCCATCTTGCCCTGAAACCAGCCGCCGATTTGACCTTGCTCTAGAAGATCAGCTACATCGCCGCAAATATTCTGGCTTTTTTCGTAGTTTATTTTAAAGCGATCAAGGTCCGCCTTTATTGTTTCGTCACTGTACTCATTGCCAACATACGGGTTGTCATGTACAAAATGTCTATCCAGTCCAAAGTGCTGATGCAGCAATGTAAAAGCTGCACCTATTGATGTTCCATTATCACCGGCAGCAGGCATGATATAAACGTCTTTAAAGCCTGCCTCTCGCAGTAAGCGTCCATTCATCACACTATTTAGGGCAACACCACCAGCAATAACAAGATACTCTGCCTGAGATTTCTTTTTTAAATAGGCTGCCAATTTTAAAGCGCATTCTTCAAGTACCTGCTGAAAGGCTGCTGCAACGTCATGGTGGTGTGTTTCAAATTCGCCATCAGGCTCTCTTGGCGCACCAAAAGTGTCGTAGAATTTTTTAGCGCAACGCTGATATCCCCAGTGTTGATAGCTGAAGTAGCTTAGATCAACTTGAATCTGTCCTTGTTCTGTAACACTGACTGTCTTGCGGGCGTCATCGATAAAACGCGAAGCATCACCCAGTGGTGCAAGCCCCATGGTTTTCCCTTCATCATAGTTTGGGCGAAAGCCACAGAACTCTGTAACCGCTTCGTACATGGAGCCAAGAGAGTTTGGAAATAGAGATTCATTAAAGCAAGTTACGCGATTACCCTCACCGTGGCCCAACCATGCGCAAGCCCACTCTCCTGAACCATCAATCGCCATGATCGCGGCCTTGTCATAAGGAGAGACGAAGAAACTACCCGCGGCATGTGACATGTGATGCTTGATAAAATGTACAGCGGGTTTTTTGTCTGTTGGCCAGTATTGCGCCAGAAAGCGATTGAAGCGACGCTGTTTGAAAAAGCCGTTTATGAGTTCGTGTTTGATAAACGGTGCTGCTTTATGAGGTTTTCGAACGGCATACACAACTTTCTTAAACCAACTGTGTTTGGGCTGTATTGATACGGCAATATGATCTACCTGATCGGCAGTGATACCGGCAATCTTCAGGCACTGCTGAATAGCATTATCTGGAAATTCGCGGGTGTGTTTGTTGCGTGTAAAGCGCTCTTCCTCAAGCGCCACGACCAACTGGCCATCAACTACCAAACAGGCTGACGAATCGTGAAAGTAATAATTGATTCCCAGTACAATCATATTATTATGCCGCCCGCTTAAACTGTTGTTTTGCCACGTGCTTGAATCTATCCAGGTATGCCAGAGTTTTGCCGGCGGAAGAGTTGTTATAGCGAGTGACGTGCCAAACCTGCTTTTGCTTTGGATGCCAGCGCTCAGCCCACACTGGAGAGGTCACAAGGCTAACAGTGGCAATATTGTGTTCTCTGGCATGCTCGAGTACGTCCTCCAGCAGCAGGGAGCCGGGAGAAAAGTGTGCCAACTGCTCGTTGTAGCCGATTTTCAGAAGGCTGAGGCAGTTGTCAGTTTGCAGGGCAAGTTGAGCTGATGCACATGTATCGCCAACCCATAGCAGGTTAATCCTGGGCGCTATGCCAGTCTGTTGTGAGTGCAGTAGCGATTGATAGAACCCCCGTAGTTCAGTTTTTTCTGCGATTGCTTCTCCACCTTTCCAGCCCGAGGACTCAACACTCAGAAAGTGCTCAAACGCCGTGGCTAAGGCATCAGGATCATCAATTAGCTCGCAACGAATATCGCCCTCTTGACTTAATTGCTTGCGCAGACGACGCAGATTGCGACGTAACTTTCCGTGTGGTGCAATCTGCTCACTTGTGCAATCAAACCAGGCGCTCCGCCTACTGGGCGTTAATTGCCAGAATGAGTCATTGCTATCAATCTGTACTCGCTGTGTCTTATTCCCAGTTGGCCAATTGGCCGGGAATTGATGCAAATCGGCCATAATCGAGCTGGAATCAGGAATGTTACAGATGTGCCACTCCCACCACGTCGCTGATGTCTGGTTTAAAACCGCCGATATCACATCGAGCAGACTCCCGGATTGCAATAGCGTTGGGTGGACCAGCACATCATTGACTGACATATGGTCGTGTTGTGGGTGTTTTAATCGATTAGCCAGTTTGCTGCTGCTCAAAGGCATGACTATCTGCAGTTCGCCATTGATTCGGCCCAGACCCAGCTTCATCGAATCTTGAAACAGATGCTTACTACAGGCGCACACCCATGCAGGGTGCTGATAAAACTGGGCGCTGGTTGTGCTTTGATACAAAGCATGCCAGTCAGCCAGGATTGAATCAGAAACTGCCGCTACATCCGTTAACTCTGTAAAGACTTTGCCAGTCATACCCAAGCAAGATAGTTGTCTATGTAAACAGTTGGCCTATAGGGTATGTAACGGCCAAAACGCTGCAGTCTTTATAGATAGATCGGTTTTGTATATTTATGATTTCAAAGAAAAAATTGTCGAAGTCTGCTTGTTCAACACAGGTGTTTACCTCAGCCAGGCAGGTGTTCAAGCAGGCTATTTTTAGGGGTTGGACGTTGGCCGATCAGGCTTGAGCAGCAGTTACCGCGATAAGGCTAATGATGTCCTCTGAGTTGCAACCGCGGCTAAGGTCGTTAACAGGCTTATTCAAGCCTTGCAGTATTGGGCCTATCGCCTGTGCGCCTCCAAATCGTTCGATAAGCTTGTAACCGATATTGCCAGCATCGAGGTTTGGAAAAATCAAGATATTGCAGGGTGAATCAGTGGCTTGTTCGGGGGATTTACTGGTGAGAATGGCAGGTATAACAGCAGCATCAAGCTGCACCTCACCAATGACTCGCCAATCTGGGCGCGCTATGCGCAGTGCCTCAGTTGCACTGCGCACTTTGCTTACATGTTTGTGCCGTGCACTGCCTGCGGTTGAAAACGACAGCATAGCCACTTCGGGCTTAAGGCCCAGGAGCTGTTGTGCGCTATCGCCAGTGCTGGCCGCGATAGAGGCAAGCGTGTCACTATCAGGGTCGATCACCAATGCGCAATCGCCGATCACCATGACATCTTTTACAGGGTGCCAGTCTTGTAAAAGCATTATAAAAAAACTGGATACTTCTGGTACAGATGGTTTTTTACCGACCAACTGAAGCGCAGCTTTAACTACTACAGCGGTTGCCGTTATTGCACCGGCAACAATGCCATCCGCATCATCTGCTGAAAGCATCATGCAGGCGAAAACAAGCGGATCATCTATTTCCTTGACTGCCTTTTCGAGCGTCATGCCGCGATGCTCACGCGCGTTGACCAAATGCTGTGCGTATAGTTCTCGTTGTTTGGAATGTAGGTGGTTGACGATTGTTATACCATCGAGAGAGATGCCAATAGCGTTGGCTCGCGTTTCAATCTCATCAGATTTTCCGACAAGAATGATATCTGCAATCGCATCTTCTACCGCTTTTGCTGCAGCCATAAGCACGCGATCATCACTGGCTTCTGGCAGGACAATGCGTTTAGTATTTTGACGGGCTCTATCTAATACAACATCGAATGCAGTCATGATTGTTCCAGCTGATGCATCAAGAATTTGTCCTCGTGACGACGGCCTTACTGATCAGCGTTGATTCAGAATGAAATCACTTGCTCGTTCTGCAATCATTATAGTCGGTGCGTTAGTATTTCCAGACACAATTTCGGGCATTATCGAGGCATCAACTACACGTAAGCCTTGTACACCTTTTACCTGCAGCTGCGGGTCAACGACTGCATTGTCATCGGTACCCATGCGGCAAGTCCCCACAGGGTGGTATATCGTGTTCGCAATCTCTCTTGCCTGGTTGAGCAATTGCTCATCACTGGTAGCAGCTGGGTCTGGCAGGTACTCTTCCTGTATATGCTCTTTCATTGCTTTTGTTTGCATAACTTTGCGAGCATGCTTTATGGATTCGATTGCGGTCTGGCAGTCAAGTTCTGTTGAGAGATAATTGGGTTTTATGCTTGGGTGCACGGTTGGGTCAGCGGATTTGATATGTATGCTGCCACGGCTCTCCGGCCTTAGCTGACAAACGGAAGCCGTGATAGCCGAGAATGAATGCAACCCTTCGCCGGGTGAGTCTGCGCTCAAAGGTTGGAAATGGTACTGGATATCGGGCCTGTCATTGGAGAGGCGTGTTTTACAAAAGGCAAACACCTGGCTTGCCGCCATGCTCAAAGGGCCACTGCGTGTCGTCATGTACTGTAAACCCGCGCGCATCTTCTGCAGTGGGTTAGACAATTCATCATTTAAGGTAACAGGCTTTCGGGTTTTATAAACTGTGCGGAGTTGCAGATGATCCTGAAGGTTTTCACCCACATCGGGCGAATCAATGACAACGTCAATACCCTGATCTTGTAACACCTGGCCCGGACCAATTCCGGACAATTGAAGCAATTGAGCGGAGTTGATAGTACCGCCACTGAGTATGACTTCGCGGTTAGCCTTGATGATGCGCGGCTCGTTTTTGTGCTTTATGTGCACGATATGCGCTCGCCGGTTTTCAAATCCAATTCGTTCCGCAAATGCGTGCGTCAGGATCGTCAGATTAGGTCTTTTTTTAATGTCTTTTAGATAGGCAGCAGCGGAACTACAGCGCCGGCCATTGTGTGCGGTTAGCTGGTAATAACCGACGCCTTCCTGATTTTCTCCATTGGCATCATTACTTAAGGGTGTGCCAAGCTCAGCCACTCCATTGATAAAGTCATCGCAAATGGGACGCTTAAATGACATGTCAGATACGCGCAGTGGTCCGTCTGTACCGTGATACTCACTGGCGCCACGTGCCTGATTCTGGGATCTTTTGAAGTACGGCAGTACATCGTTGAAAGACCAGCCAGAGCAACCGTTTGCCGCCCAATTGTCGTAGTCTTCCGCCTGGCCACGTATATAGAGCAGCCCATTGATCGAGCTACTGCCACCAAGCACCTTGCCACGAGGCCACTTCAGCGAGCGGCCGTTCAGACCTGGATCTGGCTCTGTTTCGTAGCACCAGTCAGTTGCAGGGTTGTGGATTGTCTTAAAATAACCCACTGGGACGTGGATCCAGGGATTCCAGTCGGTAGAGCCAGCTTCAAGCAATGCGACGGTTGTAGTACCATCAGCGGAAAGACGGTTTGCCAGAACACAGCCGGCAGAGCCAGCACCAATGATCACATAATCGAAGCTAACACTCATAATTTGGTCCTGCGGCTCCAAGGTTCAAGACTGTTCACAATATACCAATAATGATACTGGTAATCTCATTTTTGCAATATATTGTAGCTGGCAATGGGCAGCAATATCTCCGATCCGAGATATGGGAGCAGTTGCTTGACTGTTTGTCAGGGACCCTTGTGAGCAAATTCTGTGGATAAAAAACACACTAGCCAGATGGATTTAGTTGAAAGATCAGATGAGGGTAAGAGTGCAAAAGGCTCTACCGTCAGTCGAGTCCTGGATATTCTCGAGGCGGTCGCCATGGCTCAAAGGCCTCTCACGGCAACCGAGCTGGCTGCGCAACTGGATATTCCCAAAGCGAGTTTGCACCGATTATGCGGGATGCTGGAGCAGCAGGGATTTTTGCAAACAAGCATAAACCAGCGTGGTTTGCAGCCAGGCTTACGGTTTCATCAAACTGCCGTGAGCGTTTTGGGCTGTGCCCCATACCATGCTCAGCGCCGTGCAATACTCACTAAGCTATCTCAGGATATTGGCGAAACCTGCAATATTTCGGTGCCTGATGGTGCTGAAATGATTTACTTTGATCGTGCTGAAACACATTGGCCGGTTCGGGTGTTATTGCAGATTGGCAGTCGAGTACCCGCAAATTCTACAGCAGGTGGAAAAATGTACCTCAGTACTCTGCCAAAGAGTAAGCGCAAACATATTATTGCAAACATGCATCGTGTACCGCACACGCCCAATACCCTAATTGATGAACAGGCACTGCTTGCTGAGCTTGAACTAACCGCCAAGCGTGGTTATTCCTTGGATAACGAAGAGTACATCGAAGGCATGGTTGCTATGGCTGTGCCTATTGTTGACAGTAATAACAGGCTCTATGCAACCCTGTCGTTTCACGCCCCGTGTATGCGTGTCCCGTTTGAAAATGTCACAGATCATTTGCCCGCGCTTCAACGCGCTAGCGAGCAACTGTCCACCGTGCTGGATGACTAGTGCATTATGGATAAGTATTGGACACCACTTGTTAAACGTCTGACGCCCTATGTGCCAGGCGAGCAACGTAATGGTAAAAACATAATCAAGCTCAATACCAATGAGAACCCGTATCCGCCTACACCACAAGTAAAGCAGGCCATCGCATCGATAGATGAGGATGCCATTCGTCGCTACCCTGATCCAGAATCTGACGAATTGCGCCGTGCCTTAGCGAACTATCATCATGTACAGCAGCGTAATGTGTTTGTAGGCAACGGCAGTGACGAGGTGCTGGCTTTAGCGTTTATGGCCTATTTTACGGGTGGAAAGCCATTGCAGTTCCCGGAAATTGGTTACAGCTTTTATCCTGTCTATTGCGATCTTTTGAACATAACACCAACGCTTGTGCCAATAGACAGTGATTTTAAGTTCTATATTGATCAATTTGAAAATAACGGTGGAGGGATTGTATTTGCCAACCCCAATGCGCCTACATCGCTCGCTGTAAGTGCTGCCGATATCGAGACCCTGTTAAAACGTGTTCCCGATACGCTTGTTTTTGTTGATGAAGCCTATGCTGATTTTGGTGCAGAATCTGTTATTCATTTGATAAATCAATACCCTAATTTGTTGGTTGGGCGCACCTATTCAAAAGGGCGGTCCATGGCTGGCATGAGATTAGGTGCAGCGTTCGCTGATCAACATATAATCGACGGTTTGCTACGTGTTAAAAACTCATTTAATTCTTATCCACTGGATGTGATCGCGCAAAAAGCGGGTTTAGCCTCGTTGAGTGACGAAGCGTATTATCGTAGCTGTGTGGAAAAAATTGTCGCGACCAGAGACTGGATCAGCGCTGAACTAAGGCAACGTTCTTTTAAAGTGCTCGATAGCAAGTCAAATTTTATATTCGCATCCCCTACTTCTATAAGCGCAGGTAAATTGTTTGCAGCATTAAGTGAACAGGATATTTTGGTCAGATACTGGGATAAGCCTGCATTACGTGATTGGCTTCGTATATCCATTGGTACAAACGATGATATGCAGAAGCTGGTAGCAGCGGTTGATCGGATCGTGCGTCAATGAACACCGGCACCAATGTGAGCTCCGTTGTTGAGGCTTGGTTGCTACTGTTGTGTTTACTAAGCAGCGCATCGGTATTGGCTGCTAATGAGCAAGATACGGATACGATCAATTCAACGAATACAGCGCTTGATGTAAATAAGGCAGCAGAAGCCAGCGATGACGAACCTTTTGTGCCATCTCCAAGTATTTTGTCAAACGTGGGTACAGCAGTTGATAGTGCACGCGACAGGGTCAGTAATCGGTTCAGTGGTTTTATCGATCAGGTGGACAATTATCTGGGAGATGAAAGCCCAACCGAGGAACCTAATGCCAGCTGGGCCAGAGTCAGAGTCGATACCGTTCAGCAAAACGAGGAGGGTGTAGATCTAAAAGGTACCGTTAAGCTAAGAGTCGTGCTGCCTAAATCACAACGCCGTTTTCGTCTGTTGCTCAGCACAGAAGATGATGATGCCTCTGCTACCAACTCTGATGCATCTCAACGAGAGAGTATTTCAACCAATAATGAAGGCGACGTATCCCTGGCTCTTCGATTTATTAGAACAGCAAGAGACAATGCTTTTGTAAACTACGATCTTGGCGCAAGAATTCGGGATGATAAAGCGCAGGTGTTTGTTCGTATTAATGCAGCTTATCAACATGATTGGCGTTGGGGATTTAAAAACAGATTGTCAAACAATCTACTGTACTTTTCGTCATCGGGTTATGAAAACCGTATCAGGTACGATATGCGAAGGCCGCTGTTTAACAGAGACCGGTTCTATTTTCGTAATGCAGCAGAGATCGGTTGGCGTGAAGGTTTTAAGGGCGCCAGTATTGGAGAGACGATTGGAGTTTATGCAGAGCTTAGCCCGCGCAAGGCTATCGCGCTGGAAGCCATTACAGGATATAACACATCGCTCAATGACGGTAATACTGACAGATTTCCAGGCGTTGAGGCGCGTATTCGTTTTCGTCACAGTGTGTGGCGATCGTGGTTTTTTTATGAAATTTGGCCAACCGTGAGCTGGTCGGCTTCAAATGACTTCAAGCAAGCCTTTGGTGGCTTGATTAGGCTGGAAGTCACGTTTGGAAATATTTAAGATTGTATTGCTGGTAACGTTTGGCCTTGAGTTGAATATTTGAAGAGGCTCATGCTGATATCGATATTAGACGAAGATACCTTATGTCGATGCTTTATGTGGCTTGGGTTTGCAGTTGGTTAACTGTACTGTAAATTTTGTAGAGGAGCTTGCGAATTGAAAGTAGTTTGTATCAGCGATACGCATGGTGATCATGATGTTGTCCAGTTGCCACAGGGCGATGTGCTAGTGCACGCGGGCGACATTACAGCACATGGCCATGAAGCTGATCTACAGGCCTTTTTAAGTTGGTTTTCTGCACAGCCTTTCGAGCACAAGATCTTTATAGCGGGTAATCACGATACTTTTCTTGAGCAAGCACCACAGCGTTCTGCGGAATTATCACAAGATGCTGGTGTGCATTATTTAAATGACAGTGGTGTCGTCATAAGCGGTGTGCATTTTTGGGGGTCTCCAATCACGCCGCGTTTTTTTGACTGGTCTTTTATGCGTGATCCTGGTGATGATATCGAAAAGCATTGGCGCATGATTCCTGATAGCACTGACATACTGATAACGCATGGTCCGATCTGGGGTGTGCTGGATCTTGTCGAACGTAGCGCTGATTTGTCCGAAAACACGGGCTGTAAAAGTCTTGCTAAGGTTGTCGAGAGAGTACGACCTCAATTCCATGTGTTTGGACATATACACGAATGTTATGGGCAGATACAAAAAAATGAAACCCACCATATCAACGCCAGTACGATGAACAATAGCTATCGTGTAGAAAACGCACCCATTGTGTTCAGTTATGTGTCTGGCGAAAGTAGTAAATGATGCTCAGAGAACGCCTCCTTAATTTATAACATTAAGAGAGAAAATCCATTAATTATTAGAATGCCTTTAGCCAGGGCCAAAACAAATGTACCTACTATCGAAGCGCAAAGATGCGTGACTAAAAGCGTGATAAGTGGCCCAATAAAAAAGGCCTGCAGCGATTCGAAACACTGGCAGGCCTTTCTTTTAATGTACTAACTTCAAGGCAATTTTATAAGCGTATTTCTATATACCTTGTTTGTAAATTCATTTGTTTTAAACAGTATGGTAAGTGCTTATTGAATACCCATTGCCGTTTTTTCAAATTCAGAACGTTCGTTGATCGAATCGATCATGCCCTCGTAGCCACCAGAAATAGATGCGCTGGTGCGGTACTTGCCATTGACAATCACTGCAGGTACACCGGTGATGCCAGCGCCTCTGGCAAGCTGTATTGCACGTTTGAGTTTTCCTTCAACCGCAAAAGAGTTCATGGTCTTTAGAAATTTATCTTCATCCATACCCAGGGTTCCTGCTAACTCAGCGATTTTTTTCGGATCACGCATAGGTTGTCTTTTTTCGTGTATGGCGTTGAACATAGCCACAACAAACTCATGCTCTTTTCCTAGTAGCTGCGCTGCATAAAAAGAGCGCGAATGGTTTTCCCAGCTTGGGTTAAGTGGTGGGGCTTCGCGTACAAAATTTACGTACTCAGGCTTGTTCTTTTCCCATGCTTCGATAGTTGGTTCAAAGGCATAGCAATGAGGACAACCAAGCCAGAAGAATTCCAATACTTCAACCTTTTCAACATCGGCTGTGTTTTGCGGTGGGTCAATAGTTTCGAAACCTGCGGCCTGCAAGCTCATGGTTGAAAGCAGCGTTGTAAACGCCAAAGCAGCAGAGGCCAGCAGTGACAACGCCTTCTTTGAAGAGAGGTGGCTTGTATTCATATTACTTAAAGTTGCTTTCATAATTAACTCCGATTTGCGTTATATCTTGGTCGAGACGAACAAATCACCGAACGGGTGTCTCACTTTGGATTACGATTCGAACAGTAAGTTCGGTTCAAAGGCTATGACCTATTTGGCCAAACGTGACGCAAGCCTTGTGCCGACGTTAAGGGGCACAAGGGTTAAATGCCACCGGCAATCAAACCGATGGCACCCACTTTACCGTTTGTAACTCGTTTCAACAAAACACCCACCAGGCTTGTAGGTTTTTTGGTTGAAGGCCCTGATCTATCGCAGTCCGGCTATGTAGTTAGCAACAGCGTCGATTTCAGTATCGCTGAGACGGTGTGCCAGGGAGCGCATCATTTCATTGGGGTCGTTCGCTCTTTCGCCACTGCGGAACAACCTTAACTGTGCTGCAATGTAGGCTGTATTCTGGCCACCCAGCGCTGGGAAGTTTGCTGCAGGATTGCCTTTTCCTGAAGGGCCATGACAGCCAGTACAGGAAGCTATCTGTGCATCTGAAATACCACCACGATAGATGTTCTCACCATGTGACAAATTTTCTTCCTGAGCAACACCAGCAATCGGTGGCATGGATGAAAAGTGTGCAGCGATATCAAGAATATCCTGATCAGACAGGTTGGCGGCCATTGGCGCCATTAAAGCGTTATTGCGGTTGCCATCACGATAATCTGTTAACTGCTTAGCTATGTAGCCTTCGTGTTGGCCAGCCAGATTAGGATACTCGGGCACGAGTGCCTTACCGTCAGTACCATGACAAGCTGCACAAACGGCTGACTTAGCCTTGCCATTGGCCGCATCGCCTTGTGCCAGCACTTGGCCCGCGGTGCTCAGGGTGCAGAGCATTAGCACGCCCGTGAACAGGGTCCACTTATTCATTAAACCTCCAGGAAAACTCAAAAAAGAAAACTCGGTAAACTGTTTACAGCTCAATGCTGCAATTAATATCCAGATTTTAGCAGACTGCCGAGCGCTACCAAGGCGCAGATACACATGAATCCTATTTATTTCGCTACACAATTCGATCGCAGTGCTGAAAACCTGTTTCAGTGTCCTCAGGATGCTACCGCTGAAGTGGCGTTCGCCGGTCGTTCAAATGCGGGCAAATCGAGTGCCATTAATGCGATAACCCGCAATCGCAAGCTTGCGAGAACCAGTAAAACACCCGGGCGAACGCAGCTTATCAATCACTTTCTGGTCGATGAGACACGTTATTTGGTGGATTTGCCTGGTTATGGGTATGCGCAAGTTTCCAAATCAAAGCAAAAGGCCTGGCAGGCCTCAATGCGACGTTATCTGACAAGGCGTGAAGCGCTGCGAGGTGTGGTGGTGGTAATGGATATCCGGCACCCACTGCAAGACAGCGACTGGGCACTGATCGAACTGCATCAGCAAGGTGAGGCCGAGCTGCATATTTTACTGACAAAAAGCGACAAGATATCGCGCTCCAAATGTAAGCAGGCGCTGCATCATGTGCAGCAACAGTTGGAAACCTCCGGTATTGAAGCCACTATTCAGGATTTCTCTTCGCTTAAAGGGGATGGCTTGGACGATGCGCATTCGGTGCTCGATAACTGGTTGTTTGATCGGGCTCTTGCGCGTGAGTAGCACACCGCGTAGCCGTTGTTCATCTGCGTCTGAGGAGCCCTTTGCGGACACAGGTGGGATACTTTGGCATTAGAGAGCAAAAGTTAAGTGAAAACGCGTTACTTTTCGTAACACGGCTTTTTTTTCGAGAGCTATGCACTGCCTGGAAACGGAGTAAAAATGCGTAAAGTACTGATATCTATGAATAATCGAAATATCGATTCACTTTGTTGCATTTCTCTATAATCACTGGACGAGTTTTTTATGAGCGCTCGTGTCACAAGCGTTGTGATTTCTAGTGCGCATTTGCAGGCGTCGTCTTTCTTACGCCAGATCAAAGCTCCATATGTCTGACAGTGTTGGTAAATCGGCTTGGTAGATCGTCTTGGTAGATCAAGTGGGTAAATCAAAATGTCAGGTAATCAAAAATTCAAAAAGGTCTCAAGACCCGGAGGATTCCAATCATGAGTAAGAAGCAGGCTCCATCAAGCCAGTGGACACGTCGTGATGTACTCAAGGCTTCTGCTGCGAGTACGGCGATTGCTGGTGCTCCCATGTTTTTCTCGCGTCATGCCTACGGCGCGGAATTTTTAAATAACCCTGGTAACGGTAGTACAGTCACACTTGGCTTCAACGTTCCACAAAGTGGTGCGTATGCAGACGAAGGTGCTGACGAACTGCGTGCCTACGAACTGGCTGTTGAGCACCTCAACGGCGAAGGCGACGGCGGCATGATGAACACCATGCAGCCCAGCGCTTTAAAAGGTAACGGTATCCTCGGTAAGAAAGTGGAATACGTTACTGGTGATACACAAACCAAGTCTGACGCGGCACGTGCTTCTGCGAAGCGCATGGTTGAGAAAGACGGCGTACTAATGGTTTCAGGTGGTTCTTCATCTGGTGTTGCTATCGCAGTACAAAGTTACTGTCAGGAAGCTGGCATTATCTTTATGGCTGGTCTAACTCACTCAAACGACACCACTGGTAAAGACAGAAAAGCGAATGGTTTCCGTCACTTTTTTAATGCTTTCATGTCTGGTGCTGCTTTGGGTCCGGTACTTGAAAAAGCGTATGGCACAGGCCGTAAAGCTTATCACTTAACAGCTGACTACACTTGGGGTTATACCCAGGAAGCATCAATTCAGGCGTCAACAGAGAGCATTGGCTGGGCAACTGCTGAAAAAGTTAAAACACCTGTCGGTGCTGGTGACTTCAGTCAGTACATCACGCCAATCCTGAATTCCGATGCAGATACTTTGATCCTGAACCACTACGGCGGAGACATGGTTAACTCTCTGACGCAGGCGACTCAGTTTGGTCTGCGAGACAAGCAGGTTAACGGTAAAGACTTCGTTATCGTTGTTCCACTTTACTCTCGTCTCATGGCGCAGGGTGCGGGTGAAAACGTTAAGGGTATTTACGGATCAACCAACTGGCACTGGTCGTTACCAGATGAAGGTTCGAAAGCATTTGTTAAGTCTTTCGGTGCCAAGTTCGGTAACCCACCATCTCAGGCTGCGCATACTTGTTACGTACAAACTCTGCTTTATGCAGATGCTTGTGAACGTGCTGGTACTTTTGAGCCTTGCCAGGTTGGTGCAGCGCTTGAAGGCCATAAGTTCGACGGCATGGGTAACGGTCCTACCGAATACCGTGCCGACGATCACCAGTGCTTAGCTTGACCTAAACCGCAGATAGAGGCATCTGCCATGGTTTGGCATAACGATTCTAATAACGGTTGGTCCCAACGTTCAGCTTCCATAAGCTGCACCGCTTTACCGCAACCCACACGGCAAG
>CALHRQ010000163.1 GCA_938038175.1 uncultured Granulosicoccaceae bacterium
AACGATGCGGCCACCTTCAACTGCGTTTCCAAATACAAAGTTATGGCCACCCCAGCCGTGGTCAGTGCCGTTGCCGTTGCTGGTAAGAGTGCGGCCAAAATCTGATGCGGTGAAGCTTGTTACTGAATCAGCTAAGTTGATTCCATCGAGTGTGTTTTGAAAGGCTCCTATTGCTTCGTTTAGAGCGGCATACAGTGCAGGCTCACGATCGTTTTGATCTGAGTGTGTGTCCCAACCACCCATTTGCACGAAAAACACTTGTTGCTGCATGGAAAGCTCATCTCGTGAGGCGATTAAACGGGCTACGAGGTGCAGCTGCGCTGCGAGTTTGTTTTTCGGATCGTATCGCATCTGAGGTAATGGATTGTTTAGCAGTGCCTGGCTAAGTAATGATGTTGCTATGGTGGCTCGCTCTACTGCACCTGAGATTTCCTGGCTCATGCGAGTGTTGCCGCTATCTGTACCAAGGCTGATCAAGGCTTCGAGGCTACGCCCTACCGAGCTTAGGCGTGATGTAGGAATCCAGTCAGATATGTTGTCGTAGCCAAACATGCGCTCAACCGCAACATCGGAGTTGAGGCTGATGTAATTGGTGTTCGCTGATTCCAGCCAATCGGTATTGCCATTAATGGAAAAAGACGGTGCGACAGGTATTGCTCCATTGCAATTACGCGCATTGTCGCTGATTGCTCCACCCCAGCCAAACGAGGAGCTGCCACTGACAATACCCGCTCCGGTTTGCCATAACCTTTGTTGCGTGTTGTGTGCAAATAAAGACTCTGGCAGAGAGTTAGTGGCTAGATAATCGGATTTACTTGTTGGTCGGATCAAGGTGCCGGTATTCGCGACAACAGCCAGGCGATTCTGGTTATACATCTCGGCAAGGCTTGGCAGTAAGGCATTAAAACCGAACGCGCCCTGAGCGCTATCGCTGACATTGAGCAAGTTGTTTTCACGTACAGCAAGCTGGCCGCGAGTATCAAGGTAGGTTCTGTAGCTGGCAGCACCACCTGGTACAAAAATGTTAAAAGAATCTGCGCCGCCTGCGAGAAAGATGCACACAAGTGAGCGTGGTGTGCCGCATGATTGGGCATGAACATTTTTGGCGCCTGCCATAAGTGATACGCCACTCATGACCGGTAAACAGGCGAGTTGTTTCAACAGCGCTCTGCGGTTTTTATTAACGGCACTTTTCATTTTTTTAATTCTCCAGTAACCGGTGTTGAGTTAGCGCTGCACATGTGTAGCCGGTGCCACCATAACCATAAACAGGGTGTCTTGTGCTCGTGCAAAACGGCCCGCATCGTTGTTGGGGATTGTTGTCATATGCTGGATTAATACGTTGCGCATACTATCGGGCATAGTGCCTGCGTAAAACTGTAGATCCAGCCAGTCGATTAAATCAGTGGGTCTCGACGCCATATTAGCCAGAGCTTCAAAATCGGTGATAGTCACTCTTGGATTGTCATTGTTAAGATCAGCACGGTTATGAAATCGGTAAACAAGGTGGTGATAGTTGTTGCTGGTGGCAGCAAGAAAGGCTTCCGACATATTTTGCATTTCAGGTGAGACCAGATCTTCACCTGCTACTAAGGGGTTGTCAGGTAAGTAGAAATTAAAAACCGACGGTGATCTCATCACAGCCTGCCCACCCATTTCATCCAGGCGATGCACTGGGAAGTCAGCTGAACTGTGAACACCTTCAGCTCTTGGTCCAGGCTGCCCATCCAGTACTCGCCAGTAGTGTGCCAGGCGTATCACTGGCTCTCGCAGTTTTCCAAAATTGGGTACATTAGCGAAACCGTTAACAGCTTCTGTGTCGGTGAGAATGGCTTTTATAACCGCAGCAAGATCACCTCTGACACCACCCCCGTTATTGTTAAACACGTTTGCCACTCGCTCGACATACTCAGGTGTTGGATTACTGGTAACCAAGCGTTGAATTAACTGTTTGGATATAAACGGCGCTACGTTTTGATGCTGGAAAATATTATCAAGCGCTGCTTGCATATCGGCTTCTGCGCTTAGCCCTGCAGGAACAACTGCGCCATTGAGTAAATTTTTACTGCCAGTGTCATGAAAGTTATCGTTAGTCACCATACGACCCAGGAAAAAATCGTTTGTTAGGCGAGTATCGTCCCAGCGACGTGACGTTGGATAGTCCCAACCAGTAAATACACGCGCAAATTCTTCTATGGTGTTTTGTGTGTAGGTGGGCGTTGGGTTATTCGGATTTATGATTTCGCCATTTGTATTCAGGTTAAACAGACCAATGGAAAACAGTTGCAGCACTTCTCTTGCATAGTTTTCATCTGGCCGAATTCTACGTGCTACATCGGCCTTTTCATTTCTGACCATACTCAGATACACGCCCATAACGGGGTGAAGAGTGACATCTTCGAGTAATTTTCTGAAATTAGCGAAGGCGTTATTTGTAAGCATGTCATAGTAGTCAGAAATGCCATATTGAGCGTTTGCAAGCGTTGCGTCCTGATCGGATACAACAAATATCTGACTCAGTGCAAATGCGACTCGTTGTCTTAACTGATCATCGCCATCGAGTACATTGTTCCACCAGATTTCGTGTCGGGCTTCGCGATTACTGCCATTACTGTTTTGCAGCGTGTAGGGCATAGTAATTGATGCGGGCAGGGCAATCTGAGCATCAATCCAGCGCTCGCGCGAGCCGATTGCCTTAAAGGCCTGTATCGAAT
>CALHRQ010000164.1 GCA_938038175.1 uncultured Granulosicoccaceae bacterium
GGTAAGCTAACGCGCGTGTTAATAGCGTCAACGCCAATCTGAACGAAGTTAACCAGCTCACCGTCAAGATGTACACTCATATCGCTGTATCCTTCAACATCAGCGACATAACAACTGAATTCAAACTGCTGAGCAGCAATACGTTGTGTTTCATCTGGACTAAACGCTTGATCTACGCAAGCTGTATCACTGAGAAACAATCCATTGCTACTGGCAACCGCAGTACCACCACAACCGACCGACCAATCTTCAGCAAGACCGCTTACGTCACGTTGAGTAAAGTCACCATTTTCAAGAAGGTTGTCAGACATAGCCTCTGGCAACGCAGCAGGTGTCTCAGTAGCATCTACTAACCTACAGGAATCAACGGTGGCACCATGATCGCTGTGAATCCACAAATTCACCGAGCTTGTACCAGCAGGTGCTGTCGCCACTGTAGTTAATTCAATGTAATCACCCGATGTCGCTACTGCAATCGGTGATTTAGCCAGCGACGTAAAATCATCACCAGCAAACTCTAATCCCATACCTGTCCATGCTCTAACGTCGGCTAATTTAACATGGCACGACAATGAAAAAGCTTGTCTGGGCCTGGCTTCAATAGAGCGAAAAAAACAGTTGTTGGGCAGTAGCCTCAATGCACCCTCACCGGCTTGCGCATCTGAGGAGGGTTGAATTGCTCCTGCGGTACATCCGTACCATCCTTGAGTACCTTCTTCAAAACCTGCGTTCGTGAGAAGGTTCTCATCAAGCAGCTGGAACGTATCGGGCGTAACTCGCTGGACTGCGATAAAGTTCTCAAATACGTCTACTGTTTCACTGGAATCCGGCCTGCTGGTGAGAGGTCGATCTCCTGAAACTTCTGCTGAACCGACAGCGACACCGTTGGAATCAGATGAGCAGGCTGTAAAGGTTAACAACGAGGCTACTGCAGTTACAACAAAATATTTTCTACTCATCCAGTTTAATCTCCTGACCTTGCGATGGCTTATCGGCAGGAATTCACACACGCTAGAGCTAGCCATATCCACTCGCGCTGTACTATGCGATGAATATCAAATCCTTTAAATGTAATTAACTGCTAGAACCTACATTGCATAAAACACAAAAGAGCCAACTCAAAGAACGATCTGTCGAAACGGCTTAAATATAAATGTGGAGTGATACTCGTTTATCAAACATAAGAAAGTGAAATGATCAGTGATGTGTTTGATGTTATTGAAACAAATGCTGATGAAGTCGCAGTGGTTTATATCAACGATAAAATTCATGCGCTTATCACGCCTAATGAACGTAAGCTGTATTTTAAAGGCTTTGTCAAAATACATGTTGAGCGTTTTAATCTGAACACCGGCCTTGCCGTGGAATATCGTCTGGCTCGACAACTGCTTATGCACCCTAGTGGTGTCATAGTGGAAGCTGCAAAGCATGCGGTTGTGGGTCGAGTTGTGCCTGAAGGTCAGGTGGGTTTGTTGTACGTTGATGTTGAAATCGCAGCAGATTTAAAACCAGGTCTGCATGCCTATTTCAGCATCTATCGTGATGTCAGCATAAAACTTGTCGATATGCGTGTACAAACACTGGATGTACAAGGTCAGGAAATACTCACCCGTGATAAGGTTGCGCTGCGTTTGAAAGAACTGGAAACTCTGGAACGAGTGACCGAAAAAGTCGACAATCTGTCTGTGTACGGTGGCTTGGATTCCGTTATGGATGGTCTTGTACAGCTGAAGAAGTAAGCACAGGAGGGCATGATGCCCTCCTGATTTGCTTTTCATAACCCACAAGCAATATTCATCAGGCATTGACCATGACCATGACCATGATCAGTAATCAGTAATCAGTTATCAGTTATCAGTGGTTAACGCCTGGATCTCACCAACACAAAGTTCTGACATCGCTGAACTGTGTAAAACCCCAAACTAACAATACCGATTTTTCGATCCAGATTGATATCAACTTCTTTTCTCAAAAACGGCAAGACGGTGCTAGCAGCCAAATTGTAGTTGCCATGAACGCTGTTGATTTCAATTTCCATGTTCTGCAATTGGATAAATACTCCCCCATTAGCAGCAATACCTTTGATTTCCATTTCACCTAGATAGTTCTCGCCACCCAGGTGCTTTAGGCTCAACGTTATTGGGTAAGTTCTTGTGCTGTTGTCACTGACAGATGTCTCACAAGCGCTGGAACCTCTCCAATAGCCCGACAGAAACCCGATATCACCGGAGTTCTCTGATTGACTTTCAGGTATTTCCACATCTGCACTAATTTCTATCGGAGTTTTTTTTGTAGCGGAACACGAACTAACACACAAGGCAAATACAAGCAGCATCAATTTGGGAAAGCAAGCCGATATGTTCACTGATAAATCAGAATGGTTTATGACAATACCTGTGCATCAAAATCCATGGACTGCGATTGCCATTATTGCGAAACATCTAAGCGTCTGGCGTCTATTCGCAAATCCACATTAGGATTTAAGTTCGGATCGTTTGAGAGTATATAGCCACCATCATTTGTTTGCCAGGCATTACTGTACCCACCATCCAGCTGCACTGTCCCGCCATTGATAGAGTCATTACTTGCGGATTCATAAGATTTGGATCTATCACCTGAGTGTTCATCCCATTCGGATTCATCGCCTGTGGATTTACATTCTGCTGCGGAAACGCTGCTTGTGCATTGTTGTCAAATTGCTGATTGGCTAGTCCGTTATTAGTGCCTGCCCCGGCACCCATCTCATAAAATGTGTTTTGTGCCGCAAGTTGCGCAGAGGCTAAAATCAGACTGCAAGCGACGCTTACAAGGAACAGATTAATCTTCGTTCTTAAAAACATGGATATTATTTCTCCGCTAGCTCTGAGATGAATACAAACAGCGTTGAATACATCATTTAATCGAGAAAATCGGAAAGTGACCGACAAGCTGCAATATTAACGTATCGCAAACCATAAACAATGAGAACTACCTCAATTGGTTGAGTAGAGATACTCAACAGTCAAAGTAGACTTAACCAGTTCTGCGCTAGCAGTTACCCACAAGTGCTACTGCAATTTCAATTTGAATGAAAAAATAAAAGAGTGGCTAACAACAACTCTGAAGATGGCTTTGAGAAGGGGTATGACAGGATCAAAAAAAAAACCGTCAATTGAACAGATGTTTAAGGAAAAGAAATAGTTCACTTTGAAAGAACAGGTATCGTCCTAACTTATACAATTTAACTATGGTAAGTGTAGTTACCACCTAAACTAAAATTAACTGATAGCAAAGCCAACACGTCAGATAAAAAACTACACATTAAATCGAAAGTGCACTACATCACCTTCCTGCATAATGTATTCCTTACCTTCAAGACGCCATTTGCCCGCATCTTTAGCACCGCTTTCACCGCTGTTTTCAATGTAGTCGTCGTAACCAACAACTTCAGCGCGTATAAAGCCTTTTTCAAAATCTGTATGAATACGCCCTGCGCCATTAGGTGCTGTTGCCCCTTCACGCACAGTCCAGGCACGCACCTCTTTTTCGCCCGCCGTAAAAAACGTTTGCAAACCAAGTAGCGTATAACCTGCCCTGATAACACGATTAAGCCCTGGTTCATCAAGATTCATTTCTGCCAGAAACTCTTGCTTTTCGTCATCATCAAGCTGTACGATCTCTGCCTCGATTGCAGCACACACTGGCACTACCTGTGCCTGCTCTTCGGCAGCCCTGGCACTCAGTGCATCGAGCATCGCGTTATTTTCAAAGCCTTCTTCGTCAACATTGGCTATGTACATAGTGGGTTTTATGGTGAGCAAATGATAATGCTTAAGCCAGGCAAGCTCTTGCTCGTTACATTCAACTGTGCGGGCCGGCAAACCGTTATTAAGCGCCTCTGCAAGCTTCTCCATAAAAGCTTTTTCGGCAATTGCCTCTTTATTGGATGACTTTGCCTGCTTGGCGATACGCGTGATGGCTTTTTCCATGCTTTCAACATCGGCAAGCAATAATTCGGTATTGATGGTTTCAACATCGTCGAGCGGATCGACCTTTCCCGCTACATGAATAACATCATCGTTACTGAAGCAACGTACTACGTGTGCGATTGCATCTGTTTCACGAATATTAGCCAAAAACTGATTACCCAACCCTTCACCTTTTGATGCACCAGCAACCAGGCCTGCTATGTCAACAAACTCCATTGTCGTTGGCAGAATTTTTTCAGGATTAACAATACCGGCAAGTGCATCCAGGCGCGGATCTGGCACAGGAACAATACCAACGTTAGGCTCGATAGTGCAAAACGGATAATTTTCCGCAGCAATTTCCGCCTTGGTTAAAGCGTTAAACAAAGTTGACTTCCCAACATTGGGTAAACCAACAATGGCGCATTTAAAACCCATAACTCAAGCCTGATCTGGTTTGTGACTGTGCAAATTTTTGGTAGCTACATTGATGTCTCCATCAATAAGCGTTCTGGACTCTCGAAGTGCGAGATCAATAGTTTCATCGATAAGCCGCTGATGATCAGCGGACGCACGCTTTAAAACATAACCTGACACGGCATTTTTATTTCCTGGATGCCCAATGCCGATACGCAATCGCCAAAAATCACGTGACCCGGTTTTAGCAATAATATCGCGAAGACCATTATGACCACCATGACCACCAGCCTGCTTGACGCGAATTTGTCCTGGAGGCAAATCCAGCTCATCGTGCACAACCAGCACCTTTTTCATATCAATTTTATAAAAACGCGCAACGGCTGCCGTACCCTGACCACTGTTATTCATATAGTTGTAGGGTTTAACAAAATGCAGGGGCCTACCATTGATCATGGTTTTTCCCACCATCGAGTGGGATTTTTTATCGGCAGATAAAACCACACCAAACTCACGCACAAGCTCATCCACATACCAAAAGCCTGCATTATGGCGTTGACTTTCATGTTCGGAACCGGGGTTACCCAGCCCAACAATCATTTCAAAATGAACCGGTTCACCTGGCACGGAAGGTATTTCCAGATAGTGCGATCACACGAGAGCCGACTCAAGCGCGGCTCTCAGTGTGATCGAAGCCAATCGGTAGCAGCTTACTCGCTGTCACCCTCTTTCTTTTCTGCATCACCAGAATCATCATCTGCTGCACCCGCTTCATCAGCAGCTGCTGCAGCTTCTTCATCTTCCTCTTCCAGCGTCTTACGAGACGCAATAACCGATGCCACAGCTCGATCTGAATCTTCGTCGCCTTCAATAAGATCTGTAAGACGAACACCTTCGCTAAGAACAAGATCAGACAAGTGAACAGAGTCACCAATCTTGAGCTCTGCCATATCGATGGTGATGTTTTCTGGGATGTGACGAGGCAGACAGGCTATCGCGACTTCAGCTTCGTTATGGCTGATCATGCCACCTTCGGTCTTGACACCAAAGCAGACATCTTCATTAATGAAGTTCAAAGGCACTGTCAATGTAAGCTCTGCTCCAGCAACAACACGCTGGAAATCAAGATGCAAAATTTGCAGTTTGTGGGGGTGGCGCTGAACATCACGCAATAGCGTGCGCACAGGCTCTTTTCCGTCCACACTTAGCATCAGTAGCTGTGAGTAAAAGGCATCACTTTCCAGATGCTTGATAACCTCATTGTGCTTTAGGTTGATTGGCTGCGGATCATCTTCCGCGCCATATAAAATGGCTGGTACCAGATTTTCACGACGCAGGCGGCGGCTCGCACCCTTACCCAAAACACTGCGCGACGTGGCCTGGACATTAATATTGTCTGACATGTCGAATCCTCATAGATGGCGTGCACCGGAATTGATGAACGCACAGCTCTGCCCGCGACCAGGCAGAACCCGTGAATGTTAGCACAAAGCGGGCTTTTTGTTACGCACAACAGTCCTATCTCGCCACTTTGGCACTCTCGTGACTTTTAAAGCAAGTTCAGACAGAGAGTAACAGTAAGGCTGCAGCCTTTAATCCATATAAACAGAACTTACAGACTCATCTTCGTGGATGCGGCGTATCGTTTCACCGAGTAGATCGGCAACCGAAAGCTGTCGGATAACACCGCAGGCCTGAGCTTCTTCTGTCAGCGGTATAGTGTCGGTAACAACCAATTCATCGAGCTGTGAATTGCGCAGATTCTCTATCGCAGGGCCTGACAAAACAGGGTGAGTTGCTAGAGCAACCACTTTTCTTGCTCCGTGCGCCTTTAGCGCCTCGGCCGCCTTGCAAAGCGTTCCGGCGGTGTCGACCATATCGTCGATAATGACGCAAGTACGGTCCTTAACATCACCGATTATGTGCATAACCTGCGCCTGATTGGCTTGCGGGCGACGTTTGTCGATAATAGCCAAATCGCTGTCATCGAGCTGCTTTGCTACAGCGCGAGCACGCACTACACCGCCAACATCCGGGGATACCACAATAAGGTTGTCGTACTTTGCACGCCAGATATCCAGCAGCAGCAGTGGCGATCCGTAAACGTTATCAACCGGGATATCAAAAAAACCTTGGATCTGCTCTGCATGCACATCGACAGTGAGCACTCTGTCTACTCCAGCGACGCTGAGCATATTGGCTACAAGCTTGGCCGAAATAGGGACACGAGCTGAGCGCACACGACGATCCTGGCGTGCATAACCATAGTAAGGAATAACCGCGGTTATGCGATCCGCAGAAGCGCGCCGCATGGCATCAACCATAACCAACAGATCCATAAGATTATCGTTTGTTGGTTTACAAACGGGTTGCACAATAAAGACATCACCGCCAC
>CALHRQ010000165.1 GCA_938038175.1 uncultured Granulosicoccaceae bacterium
CAAAGTGTGGCTGGCAATTTATTGGAGGAATGCAAACATGAAACTGATTCAAAGTGGTATCGCAGCAGGCTTGCTATTCAGCAGCTTAATGCCGCTCAACGCTAATGCAGCAGAAAAGCTGACCTATTATTGCAGTGCACAAGAGGACTGGTGTCAGCTAATGGCGACCGGCTTCGAAGAAGCCACTGGCATAAAAGTCAATATGACCAGAAAATCTTCAGGGGAAACACTTGCACAGATAAAGGCGGAGGCAGATAACCCAAAAGGTGATATTTGGTGGGGTGGTACTGGAGACCCGCATCTGCAGGCAGCAGAAGAAGGTCTAACTGAAGTGTACGAGTCTCCCATGCGTGGAGAATTACACGACTGGGCAATCAGCCAGGCAGAATCTGGTGGTAATGCCACTATTGGTATCTACTCAGGCGGCTTGGGCTATGGCTACAACGAAGAAGTACTCAAGGCCAACAATTTACCAGTACCAGCATGCTGGGAAGATTTAACCAAGCCCGAATACAAAGGCCATGTACAGATGGCTAATCCAAACTCTTCTGGTACAGCCTACACAACACTTGCAACCATCGTGCAATTGTTTGGTGAAGAAAAAGGGTTTGATTTTATGAAAGCTCTGCATAAAAACATAAATCAATATACGAAATCTGGTTCAGCTCCAATCAAAGCAGCTGCCCGAGGTGAAAACACCATTGGTATTGTTTTTATGCATGATGCAGTCAAGCAAGGCGTTACTGGCTTCCCCATTAAAACCGTTGCGCCATGCGAAGGAACCGGTTATGAAATTGGCGGTATGAGTATTGTTAAAGGTGCACGTAATTTAGAGAATGCCAAGAAGTTCTATGATTGGGCCTTAACGGCTGATGTACAGTCGCGTTCGCTGGAAGTAAATGCGTTTCAGGTGATGTCCAACAAAACTGCACAAAGCTCACCAAAAGCACCCGACCTATCTACGTTAAAACTCATCGACTACGACTTTAAAAAATACGGTTCTGCCGATGAGCGAAAACGCTTGTTAAAAAAATGGGACGATGAAGTTTCAGTGCTGCCACAGTAATTCGTAAGAGCACCAACAACGCAGTGAATTAAGATGAATACAACACTTAAACCTGCGTTGATTTTTTGTACGATTAACCTGCCAGCTAACACAAACTGAGAAGCAACGCGTGAATAGAACTATCGCTTTGTGGTTTGTTGTTGGCCTGGCAGGCTTCACATTATTTCCCTGGTATGTTCTTGAAGACGGCTTTTTCAGTTTTGAATGGCTAGATGGCTATCCCTATGATTCAGACTATGCCCCTGCCCTGTTTCTTATCGCACAGAGTGAGAAACTCTGGCTAGCGCCACTCGCGCTCTTTCTGGCACTGCCCTTACTCAGCATTGGCCGTGTAAAAAATGATCCCGCAATCAGCAAAATATTAATCATCGCTGGTGCGGGTGGCTTAATCTATTTACTGGCTCAAGGCTTTGCAATCGGTATTCGAGGCTTTAACAGTGAGCTCCTCGCTGCTCTTATTGATCTTGATGGCCAGCGCCAGTTTGGCTTTGGCTACGGTGCAATGTTACTCAGCGCAGCATTTCTGTTTTTCCTGACAACCGGTGTAGCCGCACGTGGTGTTGTCAACGGAGATGTGTTTGTCGTTGGCGCGATTGGTTTTGTGATTGCCATTGTCAGCATGTTTATTCTGTTTCCCGTGTTAAACATGCTCTCTAGCGCACTGCAAACTAATGATGGTGTTTATTCAATTAGAGTGTTCATCGAAAAATTCTTTGACGATAAAATTTGGGGGCTTGGCTGCCTTAGTGAAAATCGCAGCTGTGGGGTTGCTTGGAATTCCTTGTCACTGGCAGTGCTCGTTGGTGCACTCACCACGCTGTTGGGGCTGGTGTTCGCGTTAGTCGCAACACGCTCCGGTTTGCGACAAGCCCATTTGCTAAGACCACTGACGGTACTACCTATAATAACACCACCGTTTGTTATCGGACTGGCCATCATATTGTTATTTGGTCTGTCGGGTGCCGTCACGCAGTTTGTGGCCGATCTTTTTGGCCTGCAACCCACCCGTTGGGTCTATGGTATGCCCGGCATTCTAATAGCGCAAATGCTCTCGTTTACACCTATTGCCTTTCTGGTATTAATTGGTGTAGTTGAAGGTGTATCACCTTCAATGGAAGAAGCCTCGCAAACACTGCGAGCATCGCGCTGGCAAACGTTTATCAACGTCTCCTTGCCGCTGATGCGCCCCGGTCTTGCCAATGCCTTCTTACTTGGCTTCATAGAAAGCATGGCAGATTTTGGTAACCCACTGGTGCTGGGTGGAAATTTTGATGTACTCTCAACCGAAATCTTTTTTGCCATTGTTGGTGCACAGAACGATCAGGGCAAAGCTGCAGTGCTCGCCATTGTATTACTGATTTTCACGCTCAGCGCTTTTTATGCACAAAGACGATGGTTAGGTAAAAAATCTTATACAACACAAACCGGAAAAGGCGATGGTGGTATGCCAGCTGAGCTTCCAAAGCGCGTATTGTTTCCAAGCTATTGCCTTGTTGCAATCTGGGGCAGCTTCACTTTGGTGGTCTATGGCATGATCGTTTACGGTGGTTTTGTAGAAGTCTGGGGTTTAAACCACACGATTACACTTAAACACTATATTACCGCCTTCGATGTTGCCATGACAGACAATGGTATTCATTGGCGTGGTAGTGCCTGGGATTCCTTCTGGACAACCTTGCGTATTGCCGGCACTGCCGCACCACTAACCGCTGCAATTGGTTTAGTCACTGCCTACTTGCTGGTACGGCAAAACTTTGCAGGTAAAAACGCCTTTGAGTTTGGCACTATGCTGAGCTTTGCCATACCCGGTACCGTCATTGGAGTTGCCTATATACTTGCCTTTAATGTACCGCCACTCGAACTCACAGGTACAGGTGTCATACTGATCTTAAGTTTTATTTTTCGCAATATGCCAGTTGGTGTGCGGGCCGGAATTGCGTCAATGTCTCAACTGGATAAAAGCCTTGATGAAGCGTCCCTTACCCTCGGTGCAAATACCTGGCGTACCTTTAAATCGGTGATCTTGCCACTGATGCGGCCAGCCATATTGGCAGCTCTGGTATTCAGTTTTGTACGTGCAATGACAGCCATCAGTGCGGTAATCTTTTTAGTGAGCGCAGAACATAATATGGCCACCAGCTACATCATAGGGCGCGTAGAAAACAACGACTATGGCATAGCCATCGCCTACAGTACGGCACTGATTGTGGTCATGCTAACCGTTGTTACCCTGACTCAACTACTTGTCGGCAAGGCCAAAACAGGCCGTAAGACTTCACCAACTGACATGCCCAGCTAATCGGAAAATAATGCATCTATGAACACTAGCATTAAAAGTAAAGCTGCCTCTGTTCGTTTCGACTCTGTCAGCAAAATATATGGCGGCGACGTTACTGCAGTTGATAATGTCTCAATACAAGTTGAAGCCGGCGAACTGGTCACATTACTTGGCCCTTCGGGATGTGGCAAAACCACCACGTTACGTATGATTGCCGGCCTTGAAATGGCAAGCTCCGGCCAAATTTTCATTGATAATACCGACGTGACTATTCTGCCTGCAACTGAACGTGATGTGTCTATGGTGTTTCAGTCATACGCTTTGTTTCCTCATATGAGTGTTGCTGAAAACGTTGCCTATGGCCTTAAGGTGTCCAAAGTGAATAAAAAAGACATCAAAGAGAAAACCGAAACCGGGCTTGCGTTGGTGGGGCTTGAAGGTTATGGCACGCGCTTGCCCAGCGAGCTCTCAGGCGGGCAACAACAACGCGTTGCCGTTGCCCGTGCGCTGGTGCTTGAACCACAAGTGCTATTGTTTGATGAACCCTTATCTAACCTTGATGCAAAACTGCGACGCCAGGTGCGTGATGAAATTCGCGAATTACAGACAACGCTAGGGTTAACGGTTGTCTATGTAACACACGATCAGGAAGAAGCGCTTGCGGTATCGGATCGAATAATAGTGATGCGCAACGCGGCTATTGCACAATCTGGTACGCCGCGCGAACTATATGAAGCTCCTGCTGATGAATTTGTTGCTGATTTTATTGGTGAAGCCAACCTGATGGATGTCACGATAACCGATATAGATGTCAGCAACGGATTTGCTAATGTACGTTTGGGTACCCTATCGCTGACGCTTGATGCACGTGGAAATAATGCGGGTGCAGCAAAACTTGCTGTTAGACCAAACCGCATACAGCTAGTTGCACCTGATACCCCAAATAGCCTTAAGGCCGGTGTCAGCAAATGCACCTACGTTGGCAATCACATGGAGTACGTTGTAGAAACTGAATTTGGCGACTGGTTTGCGACCACGGATAATGTCGACACTGTATTTGAAGCTGGTAAATCAGTAGGTGTGCAATTTAACGAACGCGGCCCTGTTCTGATACCCCACCCCTAAATAGTTAGCTGCTGCCCCACAGCAATAGCAATAGCAAAACAATGACAAAGATCTACGGCGACCTTGCGCTATTAAAAAACAAGACACACTGGTTGTTCGATATGGATGGCACCTTAACGCATGCTATTCACGACTTTGATGCAATACGCGCACAATTGAATTTGCCTGCAGGTGTTCCGATATTGGAAGCAATCGATGCCATGCCAACTGCTCAGGCAAAACAGATTAGCGACAAGCTGGATGCCATAGAGTATGAAATTGCAGACCAGGCCAGCGCCCAACCTGGCAGCGCAGAATTGCTTACGGCGCTCTCCCAGCGAGGGCATAAAACAGGTATCGTTACCCGAAATGGTCATGGCATTGCAAAAGCCACGCTTAAGGCCAGTAAGCTCGACCACTATTTTAGCGACAAAGACATCATCAGCCGGGATTGCTGTGCACCAAAACCGAACCCAGATGGTATTGAGCTGTTATTAAAACGCTGGCAGGCACAAACAAGCGGCGCTGTCATGATTGGGGATTACTTATTCGATCTTGAGTCTGGTAAACGCGCAGGGGTCGCTACGCTCCATCTGGATGTCCATGGCAAGTTTGAATGGCCAGAGCAAACCGATATTGGGGTAACGAATCTGTTTGCCGTTTTAGATATCTGGAACTAAAGCTACTGGCCTACTCAACAGTGACATTGCCTGCGTGGTGCCACCTCATAGCCTTTTGTCAACTATAGTTTAATAGGTTGCAGACTTACTTTTGCTCAGCTTATGAAATACAACGAACTGTACTCCGAATACTGGTCTTGCGAAGATCGACTCGGGGAGTCATCGTTTCACAATGCCACCCAACTGGCCCAGCGGATCGTACGCTTTACAGGAGCAAAACGGGTTCTGGATGTAGGTAGCGGAATGGGCGCGCTCGTAAGTGCCTTTGAGGGTGTACGTCTCATCCTCAAATTTTCAGATCCATCAAAAACTGTTTTGTACTGGGATATACCCCCCACTGAGGTATGCTATAAAATCGTATCGATTCCACAAAATACTGAGTCTTTGTCTATCGAAATTAATACGAATGCGGGAGCGGACAATGCCACGGCCCGTGGCACATTATTATCGCTAAAGCCGTTTACTGACGTATAAAAAAACTTAGACTAAAAAAACCGAAAATTTTCATGGGAAACATGACTCGCCTTACAACTCTGACGCCCGGCGTGCTGTACTGTCATTATGTATACAGTTACGTAGAACGCCCAGCAGCAGTAGCAAACTAAACACGCCAAACGCGCCGCCGCCACTACTCATTACCACTGGCACAGTCATAGCGATTAGATCGCCGTCGGTATCCATATCATCGCTTGAACCGCTGTCCGAATCAGGTGCTTCATTATCTACAGGCTGTACAGCTCGACCATCACTGACATTCACAGCTGCCGCAAACTGTGCGGCATCGTTGATACTTTGTGACACTAGCGCACGACTAGCAGCGCCACCTGATGGACATAGGTCAGAGAATAAGTCATTAAGACAAACATCCAATGCATGCTCTCCTTCCTGAATAAGTTTTAACACCGATGCCGGGGAGGTTTGAGCTGTACAGCTTATGGACTCAAGCAGTTCGTTAACCGGGGCTACTTCAACTTCAGCTCCGTTTAAGCTACGTCCACCAAGGGCATCACAGACGCGAACCGATTGCCTGTATTCGACAAGCTCATCCGAAGCACCTTGTAATAAATACATCGGTGGCCAGTCTGCAGCTTCACTTTCTATGCGTTGCGGGAAGCTGTTATTGACAACTAAAGGCAACTGAGCGTTCACCGATTCTGAATCACCATTGACCACTCGATCAAGGATGGATAAACCTTGCGGATTAGTGTAATTACCCGACTGTACACGTTCGATAAAATCAGTGAAGTCAGTTGGTGGATAAAAGGCAATTAAGCCAGCGACCGACTCCGGCTGGTTTATCGCAAGAGACAAAGCCAGATGGCCGCCGGCAGACTGACCAAACACGACTGGCAAACCAGTGTCACCATAGCGTGTGTTGTTTTCAAGCACCCAACTCAGTGCAGCACTAGCATCGTCTGTGATGTCTTCAAAAAGCGCATTGTTACAAGCAGCGCTGGAATCGGTAGTATCAAGTAAGCGATAAAATGGCGCATAGACAGTGAACCCCTGACTAACAAAATGCGGAATAGTTAATTCCAAACCAAGAAATCCGAAAGAGCGACTGGTCCAGCTACCGCCGTGTAAAGCCAGTAATGATTTAGTATCACGCGCACCAGGATGCGACTTATATACGCGCATTTCCAGATTGCAAATACCGTCAGCTGTATTAACCTGACGATAAACCAGGCGCTGCATATAGGGCTGTTGCAGGCCTTCGAGCGAACGTGCACCTACATCAAGCCGGTTACCGGGTGTCAGTGTCCAGGTGTCAGGAACGATACCGAAACCATTGCCCAAGACCGCCCTGCTGGTGGCATTAATGCAATAATCCGTCATACTGGTGGATTCAAAATTCACCGGTATTGCGCAACTTGCATCACTGAATTGGGTTGCATCGGTATCCGATGGCCGTGTTGCCGCGCAACCAGATTCCGTTTCGATATACAGGTTGGCAATGGGCATGTCTGCCAACCCTCTGCGTGCAAGCTCACAACCCAGCGCACTACCGAGCAGGGTTTCAACTTGTGCACTGTTGGCCATTAAACCAGCTGAATAGCCTGTTGCTAACAAAGTTGAAATGAAAATAATACACGGCTTAAACCATGCAGCTAGCCTTTTTTGCATTTAAGTGTCTATACCTGAAACTGTATTTAAGCATCTTCCAAGACCAGATACTGCTTGCTTTAACGCACCTGGAAATCAACAACAGTGACCTTAAGCGCATTCGCCTGAGCCCGAGACATTCGTCGCCCTGTATCAATCAGTTCGGATTTTCCAGCACCGATAGTCCCACTTATGGTTTGCGTTGACGAATTGCCCTGACCAACACCTGTAATATTTAACGTTACACCACTTAAGGGTCTTGATGTTTTGTTGATCAATTGAATGGCAAACGTGCCACGCTGGCTTAATCCGGAATTTACGATAAGTGCGTTTTGCCTGCTGGCTAAAGCATTTTGTTGATTACCCGCCGACTGACCAGCAGCACCAATACCCATGGATTCAAGCGCCTTGGTGGCTTTAGCCCCTACCGGCCCACCTAGATTTGCCGCTTGCGCGTAGTACTGTTGAGCTTGAGCGGTAGCACCAGAGGCCTGTGCAATTTGCCCCAAGCCAAATTGCGCCTCAGCCGTAGGCAAAAGCTTCATACTGTTTTCAAAATCGGTTTTGGCCGCATTGGCATTGCCTGCCGCTTGATAAACTTCTCCACGGCGAACATGGTAATAGTAAAAATTTCTGTTTAGCGATATGGCCTTGTCATAGTTGTTCTTTGCACCGCGCAAATTACCACTGGTTCTGTCAAGATCCCCCAGAAAAGAATGGAAATGCGCTTCTCTAGGTGCCGCTTTAATTGCTCTATTAACCAAAGTACGTGCTTGCGCAGCATTGTTATTTTTCAATGCAACATTGGCCTCATCAAGCAACTCATATGCGGACTCGGTCTGTGTCAAGGTGCGCATGGCATTTCTGTATCTTGCTTCACCTAAATCGCCGCCCTTGGGCAAGGCTGCCGCTGTTTCGATATTCTTCATTACACGCGTGGCTGACGGCGGGTGTGTAGCAAACAGCCCACTGATAAAGTCGCTGTTACGCCCTTCAGACAAACGCAAAAACGTTTTTTGTAGTTCGACGGCGCCAATTGGATTGTAGCCAGCTGCCGACATATAACGCATACCATACAAATCTGATTCAAGCTCGGCGTCGCGCCCATACTTGCTGTTTGTCAAAGCAGCACCCAGTGTTGCTACGGTTTGTGCTGCCTG
>CALHRQ010000166.1 GCA_938038175.1 uncultured Granulosicoccaceae bacterium
GTGCGATTGCTTTATCCAGAGTTAAACCAGGCTGATAAGGATAACCACCGGGTGAGCGCACTTCACCGTTGATAAAAAAGGGACGGAACTCTGTAATCGACACATTGACCGATGGATTGACCAGATAGCCATCTTGAAGCAGGCGTGTAATCTCGCGCTCGAGTTCTTGTGTCGTTTTGTTAGCTACCTGCAAATCGCCCAGGTAAGAATAATTAATCACGCCACTAGCGCTGATTTGCGCTTGCAAGGTCAGATCAGGTTCATCGAATACCTGAATGGAGATATTGTCTCCCTCTCCCAGGCGATACGCTTCCGCCGAGTTAGACTGGGCAAAAACAGAAACGGACAACAACAACAAACACAAGCCTGCAGAGGCTTTGTAAAAGCGGGTGCTCATCTGATAGAAAACCTCACAAAATTTCTAGTGATGACAAGGATACGCGAACACGCACTTGCCTTTACCCACAGAGTTCTCAGTTCTGACGTCTTGTCTGGAACTCAAATAGTTGGGAGTTCAAATAGTTGGGGGTAATGTTACACAAATTAGAGTGCCAGATTATGAAACCTTGTCAAACTCGATACGCAAATCGGGTAATATTCCCGCTTTAGAGCAGGGATTGGATCATCTGCACATTACTGAGTGATAAGGTTCACAAAAAACGGTGTTTTTCGAGCAAAAAAACTGCGTCACTCGCCAACGATTGTAACGCTGGCCGCCGCAGTTACTGACGCTCAGTTACCAACCGCTAAAGCGTCGCCCGAAGATGGATGCCCAATTGTGTATTATCGTAATCAAGGTCATCAAGACCATTATCGAAGCTCATGCAATCATCAACTTGCTGGGTTTCAACATCAGCATTGAAACCTGCACTAAGCCAGCGTCTGATCTGCAGGTTTAGTTCAAATTGCGCTGTCACAATCGACCTATCTCGTTCTGGACACTCTCCTGACCGATTACTGACCGATAGAACGGCAAGATGTGAGAGCCGACTTGACCAATTGTGATTCCAATTCAGTGACAAACGATCCAGTGTGGATGAGTCTGCATTGTTAGCAACCAGCGAACTACCCTCATTGTCTATTTCCCTTGACCCTTGCAAATCGAATTTCGAGAATGTGGTGGGTTCCCAGAATAATCCGGCTTCATAGATAAAGCGGGTCTCATCACTGACATCATCCGATGCGCTGTCGCTTTGAACTACACCAAAGCTGAAACTACCACCCGTTTTAGCGCGGGTCGCAAGCTGCACACCAGCAAGCAATGAGAGGTCGTTACGATCGCGTCTGGAATCATCAAACGAGAACGATGCAATGCGAATTTCTGAAAGTACCCTGGTATTACCACCACTGATGCGCAGTGAAAATTGAGCGAATGGTTGAAATTGGGTAAAGGATCGGCCATCCGTTACATCACTCCTCGATGTATAGCCCAATGAACGCGCCCTTGCCCCAACAACAATATTTCCACGCGCTCCTTCCGCACCATATCGGTAGCGGCCTTCAGCTAAAAAGTCAGTAAACTCGACAAGTTCAGCACCCTCGGTCGATTCACCGCGGGTCAGCTCTGTACCAAAACCCTGATGACCAAAGCCCAATGACAGATTGCCTGATAAGCGCTTTCTGATCGACAAGTCGGCGTCGGCTCGAATGCTAAAAGTGTGGTCATCAAAACTCAAAGCATCTTCACTGCTCGCATGATATTCACCCTGATAGCGACCTACCAACGACAGTAAGCGACGATCGGCGACCCACACCAGGTCAGGCGAAACCGTCACACCCGTTGTATCAATAGCTGCTTGGTCAGGCTGCCTGAATGCATTGTCGTTGCTGGTGAAATCGAGCCTTAGTGCCGGGAACAAATCAGTCTCACCAAGTTTGACACTTTGCGCATCCTCCACACCAAATCTACCCAGGACCGTTTGGGCATGTGCAGAAGTTAGGCAAACCGCAAATGCTGCTAAAACCAGTACAGGCTTGTATACAAAGAAATTAAATATAGATTGTGGCCAGGAACCAGAAGCCAAGGGTGAAGTATTCATGATTACTACCGTTTTCTCTATCCGTGGCCTTGTAAAAGCCGTGTTGATGCTATCAGTTTGATTGACGTATGCATTGTACTATTGAAGGCTAATACGGCTTTTTCCAGTAAAGTGCCGGTCTTGATTAGCACGAAGCTCAATTGCCAACCCTTCTGACGCCAGCTCTACATCAGCGTAGGTGAGCGGCTGGTCTTTTTTAACTGCACGCTTGAGGGTCGCACCTTCTGCAATACCCATCGGAAGATAATCTTTACCAATAACTTCCGCTGCGTTTTCACACACACCATAACTTTTGAATCCGCCCAGACTATCAATTTTATCACCGACGTTAAGATCAGTTTTTGCGACTGCAATCACATCTACCACTAATTCACCTTTGGGAACGATAATCTCGTCGCGAAATAAAGCGACGCGGGCAATCGAGAACGGCACTTCCAGGATGGTGAGGTGATAGGGCACATAAAAACTGTAAAGCGGCCCCGTGCCCAGCTTGCCGTAATTAAGATAGTGTTTTTGCAAGCTGTCGTCTGTTGCCTCAGCAAAGACAAAAACACCGGGGCCAGGTTTTGGACCCACAACATAATCGACGATGCCACCTTTTTCATGCAACACGTCCAGATCGTACCAATCCGTCATGTCATCAACATGTCCGTCGTGATGATGGCCTATCATGCCTTGAACAGCGACTTGCATTCCGGTGGCATTAGCAACGATTGCCTGCTCAAAAGATATTTTTGTACCATCTGCAAAGCTTGTGACCATGGTTGCAGTCTGGCCCCATTCCTTAGCGAAACCCGCCTGCGTTTCGGGTGTGCGGTAGCGATCCTGCAGGCCTTTTATATTCCCGCATACCATCGGCTTTAGTCCCATACTCTCAACAAACCTGCACAGGTTGATTTGCACGGCAGGCTGATCGCCATCGCAGCCAGTAACGATGACACCGGCTTTGTCGGCAAGGACTTTGAGCCAGGGACCCACTGTGGCATCCAGCTCTGCATTCATATTGACAACATCTTTGGCATGTTCGATAGCAGCGCAAATCACTCTAGCGCCGTATTCCACATGGCCTGTTGATTCCACCACTACATCTATTGACTCCGCTTTTAAAACAGTGTGGTAGTCGTCAGTAACGCCATAGCCGTTGTTTTCGCATAACCTCTCAACATCAGATGCTGAATTAACAGTGCTCACATTGGCAACGCCAGCGTATTTAAAGGCATCAACCGCTTTTTGCGGTGTACGGTTTACAACAACCACCAGGTGAATACCAGGACAGTAGCGCACGATCTGGTTCACAATACCGGCACCCATAAACCCGCAGCCAATCAATGCTGCACGTATGGGACGGCCTTCACTCACGCGTTGTTGTAAAGCGGTGTCGAGTAGAATCATAGAATTGTTATTGCCTTAAAAGTTAGAACGGCAACTGCCTGGGCTCCGCCCATTGAGGCAGCTTAATGACTAGCTACCACTACAGTGTAGTGTCTGGACAATAAACTGGGTACCTTAAGTACCCAACGCTCTACTCTGAGATCAATCGTTTAGAAAGGCTGTGCACCCAATGCTCTATATTCAAATATCCATCTGAATCGGAATCCAGCATCGAGTCCTGAACTGATGGGTCAAAACCATTGGCGGCTTCCCAGTCATCGGGCATCCCATCACGATCAGTATCGATATGCGGAGTACCAACATCTATCTTAGGCCAGCCGCCTGCATTTAAAAGGCAGCGTTTATCGTCACCCCTATCGTTCAGTGCAACACAATTGGGCATCACCCCTGTCCCGGTGGCAAGCTCATGCAAAATCCGTTCATCGACGACATCTCGCTTCGGCAAATAGGCGCCCACCATTGCGGGCAACTGGGTAAGAAGTTCTGATACAGGAATTTCGGTCACAGGCGCTGCAGGAAAGCGTTCGTCCACATGATAGTTTAGTTTCGGATTATAGGGCTTGTTTTTGTCTGTGTAGGCAACTGCCCATTGCGGTGCAGAATCGTTTTCACGATGGTGACCAAGATTGTCCTCGAAATAAACCGTGCCTTTCAAAGAGTGTTTTGACTTGGAAAGT
>CALHRQ010000167.1 GCA_938038175.1 uncultured Granulosicoccaceae bacterium
AATATTTCTTAAAGAACTAAGCAGACATTTCTATCTCCTAATTTTTAAGCAATATGGCTTAGTTCAGTTAATTGCTTAATAAAAATGAAATAAATCTTGTAGGAGATAATTTGTAATGACACTATTCAACAAAAAGCAAAAATACTTCACTCGTCCTGCTCTTGCCTGCAGCCTTCCAATTCTACTTGCGCTTTCAGCGTGTGGTGATGGTTCCACATTAGCTGGTTTGGATGAAGATCTTTCCAATGGTGAAGACGTCACTATCAGCCTGACTCAAAACGATGACGGTAACCTGGTTATTGGCGGGTCTGCTAACAATGCTGGCTCGGATGCAGCAGGTGGCGTATTCGTCATGAGTAACATTCTTGATGAAAATACCATCGTGGCGTACAGCCGCGCGGCTGATGGCACACTTTCTCTGGTTGGTGAATTTCCAACTGGTGGTGATGGTGGTGATTTCGATGGTCCAGAAGGTCTTGATCCGCTTATCTCTGCTTATGCGATCATCAATACACCTGATAACGAATTCTTGATGAACGTTAACGCTGGTAGCAACACTATTTCTGTAATGCAGGTAAACGAAGACATGAGTCTGACGCTTGTTGATACCATTGGCACACGCGGTGTTGGTCCTAACAGCCTTGCTTACCACAACGGCATTGTATACGTAACCAATATCGATGCCGATGGTGAGTTCGCTGGTGAGCCAGATCAGGAAGGCTCAATCTACGGTTACACGTTTGACAATGGTGATTTGACTGCGATCCCAGGTTCTCTCAGAGAACTAGACAACCGCCCAGCAGCTGTCCGTTTTTCTCCAGACGGTACACAGTTGTTGATTACCAGCATCAACGCAGGTTCTGCAGCGTTAGCCAGTGGCAATGATGATTCAATTGTCGTCTTTGGCATTGATGAAAACGGTGTCCCAACGGATGCACCAACAGACGGTGCAACGTCCACACCACGCGGCAACGCAGAGGGCCGAAACTTGCCTTCAGCCATTGGCTTCGAAGTTGTAGATCGCTCTAACGGTCGTTTCGCCATCGTTACTGAAGCGCGTGAATTCCGTTCTGAAGGTGAGCCGCCAATTTTCCCTGGCCTACAAACTGGATCTGTTTCTGTTTATCAGGTTAACGACGATGGTTCTTTAAACATCACGCAACAGGATTTACTGGCAGGTCAGACGCCTACGGTTGGGCAGCGTACCGCGTGCTGGATTGTTTTCTCTCCAGATGGCGAGTACTTCTGGGTATCTAACGCACTTGATGCATCAATTTCGACTTATCGCTTTACTGATGATAGCGGCAACATCGAGCTGGTAGAAGAGCTTGCTGCAATCGGTGTTCAACCCACGAGCACAGATCCAGCGGTTGCATTCGCTACAACTGATGGTTGGATAGATCTTGATATCACTGATGATGGTGCTTTCATCTACCAGCTGTTTGGTTTGGCTGGAGCCGTCGGTGTATACGCTGTAGACGGTGGCAACCTTACTTTGGTTGAGACTGTAACGGGTGATCTACCAGTTCAAAATACTCAAGGCATTGTTTCTTTCTAATCGCCTAATGCTTTCATCAATACTTAAAAAATAAAGGAACAATCATGAAAAATAGAAAAGTAACGCTTGCTGAACCGCACAATGGATTTAAAAGCAAAGTCCTTGGCCTGGCCAGTGCCAGTGTCCTGCTAACGGTGGCCGCTTGCTCTGATGGCCTGACGCTGGAAGATCTGAACACTAACCTCGAAGCGGGCGAACAGATAAACATACTGATATCACCGGAAGAGGATGGGTCTTTTAATGTCAGTATTCCAGGTTTAACAGGTGGTGCCCAGGATGATGGTGTTAATGCTACCGACGCCGTCGGTGCCATGTATGCGCTGACAAACCAGCATGATCCTTCACAGCAAATCTCAGCTGCGGCGGATGCCGCATCCGAACCTGATCGTGTTAACCAGATTGTGGCTTACTCACGTGCAGCTGATGGTACGCTCACAGAAATTGGCGTTTATGACACTGGCGGCGTGGGTGAGAACATCCGCAACAGTGGTGCTAATCCATTAGCCTCTCAGGATCCGCTCATTGTGTCTAAAGACCAGCGTTTTGTGTTTGCAGTTAATGCTGGTAGCGAGTCAATTAGTTCATTCAGAATCAATGAAGATTACTCGTTAACACCAGCTTCGTTAAACGTATCAACCTCTGGCCAGACGGGTGCGCAAAATCCAGTGTCGTTGACTGTATTTGAAGACGTGCTGTATGTCGTTAATACAGGCAACTTTGTCGATGCAAACGGTGACGAACTGGATTCTCTGCCTGCTGATCGTAACCGAACCAATGCCAGCATCATTGGCTTTCGCATCGGTGATGACGGCTCGCTGACCGAAATGCCGGGGTCTGAATGGACATCAGTAGGCGCTAATGCAGGCTCTATTGAATTCAACGACACGGGTGAGCATCTGTATATCACGCAACGTCGCACCAACGAAATCATTCATGTCACTCTGGGTGATGATGATCTACCAATTACTTATAGTAATGGCTCAATCCGAGTCAATGAAATACCCAGTATTACGTCTCAACCATTCGGCACAGATTTGTACCCGGTTGATGGCGGTTCGATACTGCTTGTTTCTGAAGGCAATAACGGTGCAGCTGGTCTAAGTGCTTTATCTACCTACTTCATTGAAGAGAATGGTGCATTAACGGGTATCTCACTGAGTTCTGGTGTTGAAGGAGACCCACTGACAACAGGCTTCACGTTTGGTTGCTGGGTTGAGTTTGTCGAGACACCTAATGGTGACTTCGCTTATGTCAGTAATACACCCGATGGTGTCATTACCAGTTATGCGGTTGGTGATGAAGGTGGTTTAACACGGCTTGAATCCATGGCAGGTTTTACTGGCATCGAAGGGGACGATACACAAAATGGTGGTGGTGTTCTGGATGCAGAGATTGCATACCCATTCCTGTATCAGGTAGTGAACAACGATGGCCGTATTGCTCAATTTGAAATCCAGGCGGATGGTTCACTGGAGCGTATGATAGATGCAGAAGTGGTTAACACCGAACTCTTCAGAGCTCGCATGTTTGTTGGTATAGCAGGCTTCTAAACCTGGTTATTCATATTATAAGCTGATTGCTAAATAGATTGAGTATTCACTCAGCAGATAACGTGTTAAGCGCTGTACATGGAAAAACAGTGTCAGTGAAAATCAGGTGCTGGTCTTTGAAATTAAAGCCGGCACCTGATGTGCCTTTACAAACGTATCGTTTTAAATTGGCATTTGATGTAACAATTCCTACATAATCGTTATAAACAGTTCCGAAAAGGGACTTAAAGCGCGGGAGAGCCTCATGCCTTTTCAATCCCTCAAAAAATCAATTCGGTCAATCGCTGTTTCCTGTGCTGCTGCTGTGACATTAAGTGCTTGTGATGCTGGTCTGACACTAGGCACTCAATCGAGGACCGATATACTTCCGGTTGTAACCATACCCGGTGCAAGGGTGCCTGATGAGCTTGAGTTATCAGTACGGCTGTCTTTGGCAAGTCCTGAGCTTGAATTGGGTGCAGGCTCAAATATCGTGTCATCAGTGCGGGTACGTAATTTACGCCTCGTTATTCTGGATCTATCCGAAATAAGTGGTGTGGAGGATGGTGCGTTGGATAGTTTTGATTTCCTGTCTAGTATCGAAGTGTCTATTCGAGCAGACTTCAATGGTAGAACAAACCAAAAACTGATCGCTGTGCTGCCAGATGGTGATCCGCAAATTGGCACCGCAGCTCGGTCTCTGACTTTGACGGTTGTCAATAACGATAGCGACGTGCTGGACTTTTTGCTCGCTCCGGGTGGTTATGACGTTGTGCTTGGCCTTGGCGGTAATATTCCTGCGGATGATGTCGTGCTATCAGGCGAGATTCGTTATCGTCTGGGGCTTGGTTTTTAAAAACTGCGATTTACTGGAATGCGGTTTACAATAAGAAACGTAGTCCTGCGCACGGCTATTCCAATTCCCGTGCTTTAACGCCCTTCAAGTTTGTGATGTAGTTCGCGATTTTTTTGCAGATACACACATTCATCGCAATTGAAGGTGACGATATTCCGTAGCTTACGCAGAGTGGGCCAGTCAAACCTATGAACTTACACTCACCTGCGGCTGTATACTTTTGCGGCAAACTATTCTAAGTCCGACTATCCAATGCCTGAGGATGAGTCTGTTCCTGTTAAATTCTAATCGGCCGATAACGTATGTGCATAATGTGCTGCATAGCGGCTATGATGTGCTCCATTGTGCTGTTGCCAATGAGATGAGTCGATTTGCTCAATGTAAAGTCTGGAGTCCATTGGACTTTGCTATAGAATGATACCCGCCGCATGTCGCTTCGAATGTTCCAAAGCATGCCCCAAAGCCTGTCTTTGTGAAACGATTTAGGCTTTATGTGGTCAATGTTTTTGCCGTAAAAGTGCGAACTGCATCGGGATAACTGTAACCGAAGCTCTTTTGAGCGCTTTCTCAGTCGCTTTTATGGTGCTTTTTGCTTAGGTTGTAGGGCCTGTACAAGCCTTAACCGTCAAAATTTGTGTTGTGCCCAAAGCAGCCTAACCGTATTTGTGCACATTTTTTCTAAAACTTCACAGTTTCTGGTCGATAGTGATGACGTCAATCAAGTTTTCTTTTGGAGCTTAGCATGCACGCAGATGAACTGCGTAGTGCCATAACTAGAGTGGTAGAGGTGCTGAACAAGGCCGATATATTGGCTGTTGTTCGAGAGTATCGTACAGCTCAGGGCGATCAGCGCACAGTTGCAGCAGCGCGGCTTGGTCACTCTGGTGCTGTGATTATGGAGAGTATGGATAAATTCTCTCCAGCCGAAAATACTGTCTCAAAGGCGATGTTTTTGGAATCACTGGGTACTACACAATACTGGCAAGAGATCCTCGGCTCCGCCGCAGATCCAAAAAAGAGCGCCGCTGAGCTTGTACATCTGTACAGCCGCGTTATGTTTGCGTCAACGCATTTACCTAATATGGCTCGCTTGTTGGGGACGGTTGAATCGAGCACACCTAAGGTTAAAGCAAGGGGTAAGGGTGCTGCGCAGTTGCCTGTTGCTGGCGAGTCGCGCATTACCGTGCGTTTGACCGATGCTGGTGAACGTGCATCTGACCCAGACCGAATTGCAAGATCAATAGACGGCATAGATATGTTGTATTCCGCCTGCGCCAGTATTGCGCGAAAGCCTGCAATGGACTTGCGCCTTGATGGTATCGATGGCCGTAGTAGTCGAGATATTCATTTTTCTGGTGAGCGTGATAGTGCCTCTGCCGTTTGTGCGGTAATAGAATCGATTCCCGAAGCTTTAGCAGAATACGGCGATGACGAAGATCTAGATCTGGATGAGTTGGTTGCATCATTGCCGATTTTTGAAGACCTGATTACATTGGCAAGCCTGGGCACTTTTACGGAAAATGATTTAAAGGACATAACAGAAACCATGCATCAGGGCGTCATGCTCGTGCTAGAAAGCGGTGTTGTTCTTGTAAACGAATCCGCTGCACATTTGGGCTCTCCACCTGCGGCAAGTAATGCTCAGGCAGAATCAGCACGCAATGGTCACTTCAATACAAAAGATGGAAGCGAGCCGCCAATCTTAACTCGTCGTCCAAAGGCCCTGCAGCCCTCACAAAATCGGGTTGAGCAACCAGAGCGAGATGAACACTATGATCGTTACCTGCGTGAGCGTGAGGCAATGCAACGCAGTTCAAGTGAAGCACCGCCGGCCAACTCAAAAGGTGCTGCAGTCGATAGTGTTCTGCGTAATCTTGGGAAGTCCAGGGATGGTTAAAGTTTAAAGCGCCGATACCAAGTCATAAATGAAAAGCCCGCTCTTGAAGCGGGTTTTTCATTTGTTGTCACTGAGGTAGAACTCATTTATAACAGGTACTTGGGCGGATATGACCACTGGCATTGGTTTAGCTGCTGGCGAGGAGTGTCATGCGCAAAAAAGGGGTTGGAATAACATGGCCCTCAGGCGGAAGAGGGTTCCAACCTGAGACGATTTTAAGCCATTGAATAAGTTGGCTCCCTGGGACGGGCTCGAACCGCCGACCCAATGATTAACAGTCATTTGCTCTACCGACTGAGCTACCAGGGAACTAAGCCGGTAAGTGTAGTGTTCTATTGTCTTTCGGTCAACATGCTTCAAGCACTTTCTACGAAAAATGTCGGCAGTAGCGTACAATTGCTAGGTACCAGCGTTCTCCAAGCTATTTGATGTCTCGAACCTTCGACCTACAAACAAAATTTGCTCCAGCAGGCCAGCAGCCGGCGGCAATTGATGCCTTGTGCTCGGGTATTGACGATGGTCTGGCATACCAAACGCTGCTGGGTGTTACCGGTTCTGGCAAAACTTTCACGATCGCCAATGTCATCCAGAATCAGCAGCGACCAGCCATTGTGCTTGCTCCCAACAAAACACTGGCGGCCCAGCTCTACGGAGAATTCAAGGAGTTTTTCCCTAATAACTCTGTCGAGTACTTTGTCTCGTATTATGATTATTATCAGCCTGAAGCCTACGTGCCGGCGAGCGATCTTTATATAGAGAAAGATTCGTCCATAAATGATCATGTAGAGCAGATGCGGCTCTCGGCAACCAAGGCGCTATTTGAGCGAAACGACACCATTATCGTTGCCACGGTTTCCGCAATATATGGCTTGGGTGACCCACAGCAGTATCACAAAATGGTACTGCATCTGTCACGTGGGGAAATCATCGATCAACGCAGCCTGCTTCGTCGTTTAGCAGAACTGCAGTACGAGCGTAACGATGTTGAACTGCGCCGTGGTACTTATCGTGTCCGTGGAGAGATCATCGATATTTACCCGGCAGATTCAGATCGTGAAGCTATTCGGGTAGAACTCTTCGACGAAGAAATAGAATCACTGAGTTTTTTCGACCCGCTGACGGGTGAAGTCTCGCGCAAGGTGCCCAGGCTTACTATCTATCCCAAAACACATTATGTAACCCCGCGTGAAAGGCTTTTGGCGGCCGTTGATGAAATTAAAGTTGAGCTCAAAGAGCGGCTGGAAAATCTGAATGATGCCAGCAAGCTGGTCGAAGCGCAGCGTCTGCAGCAACGAACCCAGTTCGATCTGGAAATGATTCACGAGTTAGGTTACTGCTCGGGTATTGAAAATTATTCAAGGTACTTATCCGGCCGCGGGCCAGGTGAACCACCTCCGTGTCTGTTTGATTATCTGCCAAAAGGCAGCCTGCTCATAGTGGACGAAAGCCATGTGACCGTGCCGCAACTTGGCGCCATGTATAAGGGTGATCGTTCTCGCAAAGAAAATCTCGTTAATTACGGCTTTCGGCTGCCGTCGGCTTTGGATAACCGCCCGCTGAAA
>CALHRQ010000168.1 GCA_938038175.1 uncultured Granulosicoccaceae bacterium
TAGTTACGAAATTACCAGTAAACCTATCTAATAAAGTTGTTTGATTTGGCAACGTTGCACCTGAGAAAAATGCAGGTATCGAATGGCGGCTTTGGGGACCATGCAGAACACTAGCCTAACCTTTCCTACGACCGCTTTGAAGGGGCTGCCGCTTGATAAGAACCAAAATGTCTCTGTTATTTTTTGATTTTCCAATTTATTTATTGAATCCTAAACAGGGTTGCATGTGATTGTTTCGCTATCATCGGCAGCAGTTGGTGCAATATTTTCCTCATACTCTACTCATACCTTCCACCTCAAACGAGTACGATAACTAACGCCTGTAATCCTTAGAAATACGATTAGTACGGATTTAATTGACGGCTCCCCACCGGCTTCTATACTCCATAGTGTTCACTATTTTGCGAGTCCTGCCCCTTGCCGAAAAACGGTCAAGCCAAGGTGCTTTCCAATGACGAGCTCCAATGCGTGCTCGATGAGATTGAAAACCACCGCTACCCCGAGAAAAACGCGCTAATCATCCAGATTAGCTTCAAGTTGGGCCTGCGCGCTCAGGAAATGGCATTGCCGCGTATCCGGGAAGTTGCCACCTTGGGTGCGCAGTTTCCCTGCGGCTATGACATTAAGATTGGGCGAGATTCACGCGCCGGTAAATCGCTTGAAGCATCTGAGTACTATCCGGAACAGAAGAAACCTGGTGGGTTAACTCGTGAGCTGCCAATTGCGGACTCTTCGCTAATAGATGCTATTACTCGTTATTTAGCTATTCGTATGGCAGACCAGAAGCCTTGAAGCCCAACGACCCTCTTCTACTGTCTCAAAAAGGTGGATTTTACAGTCCTAATACCTTGCAGGATCATGTCGCGACGATGCTACGTCAATGGTCGGGCATAGCGCGAGCAAGTAGCCACTCTGGACGAAGAACACTAGCTACTAAACTCATTCATGATGAAGTTGAGCATCTAAAAACGGTACAGAAAATACTCGGCCATAAGTCTGCTGCGACAACAACCATTTACCAAGACGTGACCGAAGAACAGGTAGAGAAAGTATTGAATCGTGTTGGTAAGAGCTATGGAAAATAAAGTTTAGAAGTTCTATTTAAAAATCCATCCAATGCAATGATATTTGCATACTTTCTACAAAACTATTGGTTATGAATGGTGAGTTGTGGGAACGGTATATCCCAGTTTTCTTTTGTACAAGTATCGACGCAACTTTGCTGAACGATTCGACTAATTTTGAAATAAGCGCGAACCGCCGCACTAGACATTGTTACGCAAACCCAATAGTCCAGCGAGGAAGCTCCGGCCTCTTTTAGTTCTACCGCAACTGATATGACGTGTTCTGCAAAATCTGTATTTGACAAAGCTTTTTCTACTGACTCTTGTAACGCCATCGGAATACTGTCGTTACTAATATCTTGATGCATATATCCGACCCCAAAAGTACCGGTGATGGTGAATTTCTCACCACGGGATAGGTTGTCAAAGGTCATGTTGTAGAAATCTGCAGCTGGTACTGATGTTTTTGTGCCCGCCAGATTTTGAAGCTGAATTAACTCTGTCGTCAATGCTATTACCTCCAGCAGCTTACCGTCTGAGAACATGATGTAGTCCCCTTTAGATGCGGGGTACCACATTTCCTTTCCCGCTGGCCTTGAGATCATTCCCATCATACTTGCTAGCGGTAGCCTGACTATTCCAGTGAGTTCTGGATTCTTGAGTACCGAATACATGTTAAGAGCTGCGACTCGGTACGGCAGCCCATTATAAACAACACGTTCCTCTTCGCGTATTGACCCTAAGTTCAATAACAATCTTGCTTCTGAAATGAATTTCGGTATTGCGTGACGAAGGCCGAGCAAAGTGGCCCCAGCCACTAAAAAAGACACGCCAAGTAATAAGACATCACCACGCACATAAAACACAACAATGACCGCAATTGTCATTAGCAAGAGTGTCAAAATGCTAAAAGCGTATTGCACCAATCTTTGCCGAGTGCGGTAGGTCTTTGCCTCTTCCCCTTTTGATCTAGTAAGTAATAACTTGGTTATGAATTTTGCCGTAAACCAAACAGTTAGTGCAGCTACAACCGCTATAACCAAAGTCAGTCCCCTGCCCGTAATAAATCCGACTATTCCTGCTTTTAGTGATTCAAAAATATTGCCATTATTTGTTTGTAGGTTGTTTAACTTAACTTTGGCTACATCGGTCTTGCGAGCCAACTCTTGAGCTTGGTCTCTCCAAGTTATCTGCAGATCAGAGAGTGACCGAAGTGTCGATTCGTTGTCAGACAAAGAAATGCTTTCATCAATCGCAATTAGGGCATCATTTGCGGCACTAAGTTGTTCGTTGTTAGCTTGTATTTGGGATTTTAGCGCTTCAATTTTACGGGGCTTTTCAGTAAGCGATTGTAGATTCCGAATGATTGGCATCATGACTTGCGTCATTTCATCACGCCAGTCGAACTCACCATTTATGTCGCTAAAAATGCCTAGATCAACTGATCCAACAGCAATTTGCTCGAAAGACTCTCGGAGCTCAGCTATTTCTGCATTGATCTCCTTAAGCCTCGTTTCCAAGTCAATAACATCATCTGGGTCTGCTGCCTCTATTTTTTCTCGTATAGTTTTGCGTTCAATCAGTTTCGCATCAAGAACAGACTGCACGACGTTGAGCGAACTGTTCTGATCTTTTTCTGAAATTCCGACAGTGCTTTGTGCAAAAGCGCTATTTGTGCTGAGTACAATCATTAGAATGAAGAATAAACGTATTGATAAGTTCATAATTACAGCTTCTATTTAAAGAATGGATATTTTAATAGTCAAAAGACATAGTGAGCAGATAATCAGTGGTTATGCGCCAAGCACATATATTTACGCGCTTTCCAAAAGTATAGATGCGTGGGCCCAAAAAAGTGCTTTTTGTCTCACGCACGAGTTTAAAGCAGTAAGAGCACATGGCGTTCTGTATAGAAATTAATCAGATGGAGAAAGCACTATTTAAGATTGTTCGGTTCTAAATAACACTCCATCTCGGATGCTGTGTGCATCCAATCGACCTTTGTACGCGTAAGTGCTAGTCAAAGGGCAACATATGTTGGCCAAATACAATACTAAAGGTAGAAATTAAGTGAAATACAGCAATTCAGCAGCGATCATTACGACAATCTCTCTACTTGCCACCCCGGCAACTGCGTTGTTCGCAGGCGGCCACGGAGTCATGGTTGGTGGAGCTGAAATGGTCGACACAAAGACTATCGTGGAAAATGCCTCCGCATCAGCAGACCATACAACCCTCGTCGCTGCAGTGACGGCTGCAGGACTGGTCGATACGCTTCAAGGTGATGGGCCGTTTACGGTTTTAGCACCGACTAATGCAGCATTCGATGCGCTGCCTGCTGGAACTGTCGATACGTTACTCGAACCGGAGAATGTCGAGACGCTTAAAGCCGTTCTGACATGCCACGTTGTCGCTGCAAAAGCTCAAGCTGCTGATGTGATCAAGATGATTGCGGATGATGGTGGTGAGCATGTCGTTGGTACAGCTGGTGGATGTCAATTAATCGCAAAATACGACAATGAAAAAGTCACTTTCACAGACGAAAACGGCAATGTTGGAACCGTGACTATTGCCGACGTTCCGCAAAAAAATGGTGTTGTACATGTCATTGATACCGTACTCTTGCCTAAAAGTGAGTAAACATGCGGTCTTTCTTGCAGCGCTTCATCAGAAAAAGTATCCCTGTGTTCGGCGTAGTACACTCTAGCGGGACATATATTCTTTGCCCATTTTGATGCATTGCCAATGATTCCAAACACGATCAAAGCAAGAGGGGCTTTGGCGATCACACTGGTTAGTGTTGTCATTCCACTCAAAGCTCATGAGTACTGGCTGGACCCGATTGATTCGTCAATCGGGCTTGGCGAGTCCGCGATTGTCGACATTAGAAATGGGCAGCATTTCTCTGGAGCTGCGTTCCCTTACGACAATAGTTTGTATGAATCTATATCTATTACAAGTGCAAATGGTCGCAAGCAATACAACGGACGCTTAGGAGACTATCCTGCGATTCACCCTGAGCTAAACATAATCGGTATTCACAGCATAACCGTCGATACAACTCCAAAAGTCCTTACCTATGATTCTTGGATTAAATTCACTGACTTTCTGAAGTATCATGGATTCGAGGACTTGGCACAGCAACATCTCATACGAGACTTGCCAAAACAAAACATTAAAGAAAGCTATACACGATCAGCAAAGACGTTGGTTCAAGTAAATGGAGTGGGATCAACCCGAGCTGTTAAAAGTGGAGCTCCATCAAGTGAGACACAAACTGCGCTCACCCCAACAGGCAGCATATTTGAATTGGTTCTATTAGGCGACCCGTATCGCACAGAAAAAAATATAAGCGCTGAGTTGCTATATGAAGGCTCCCCACTTGTTGGGCGTCAAGTTGAGATGTTCTGGAATGGCACACAATCCATTAGATTAACCGCTGTAACTGATAAAAAGGGCGTTGCGACCTTCAAGTTGCTGGGCGATGGCGACTATATGCTAAATGCAGTGCACATTGTGGAACCACAGAGCAGCGATGTTCACTGGCAAAGCTACTGGGCTTCCTTTACGTTTGAGCGCTAAGTGTCGGTCGCCCTATTCCAACGCACTACCAATTACTCCGTAATACCACGTGCCGTGAGTTGGCCTACCTATTTGCTCGCAGCTCTTCTGTGTTTAGTACTGCTACCAAGCACAACAGAAGCGCACGAACTACGGCCTGCTATTGTCGACTTAACCTACACCAATACACCGTCTGAGCTGGTTGACAGCGGTCTCAGCGTTAAAATGATAGTCAATTTGGAGAGCCTGATTGCCGGCATTGGACCTGAGCATGAAAACACGGATTCCTCGCAGAACGCCGAGATCTACAAGCAACTCAGATCTCTGGGTGAAGCTGGTCTGTTATCAGAGTTCGAACGATTTCAGCAGCGTTTTATTTCTGCAATACAAATAACCGACACCGATGGGGGTATCGTCAGTCTAACAATCAAATCCATCGCTATTCCATCAGTGGGAAACACCGATGTCCCACGTGACTCCATCATCCACCTTCATGCCGCGTTAAATACAACGCCGGTTGCATTGAGATGGCAATGGAGTGAAGCTTTTGGGGAGGTTATCGTCCGAGCCAATAGTGAGCCCGGTCCATTGGACTACGCCACCCTGTTATCGCCTGGTCAGCAAACCGATGTTATTCAGTTCACGCAGCCAATGAAGCAGTCCAGCTGGAAGGTATTCACCAACTACGTGATGATTGGATTTGAACACATATTGCCAAAAGGAACGGACCACATACTATTTGTTGTAGGGTTGTTTTTACTGACCACTCAATGGCGGGCATTAGCACTGCAGGTAACGGTGTTCACTCTTGCCCACAGCATCACGCTAGCCTTAGGCGCAAGCGACCTACTCAGAATATCTCCGTCTATAGTCGAACCTTTAATAGCACTGTCGATCGTCTTTATTTGCATCGAAAACGTCTGTATCAATAAGCTGAGTAAATGGCGTGTCACCATGGTATTTCTTTTTGGGCTGTTGCACGGCTTAGGATTCGCCAGTGTGCTAGATGAGGTAGGTCATGATAGCGTCAACTTTCTGATCGCCCTTCTCGGGTTTAATGTTGGTGTAGAATTTGGGCAGCTGACAGTGATAGCGTGCTGCCTGATCACTGTTGGATATTGGTTCGGTAAAAAGAAGTATTATCGCGCCCTGATTACAGGGCCTGCCTCCGTTGTTATTGGAGTTATAGGCCTCTATTGGTTTCTCCAACGCACGTTCCTATAACCCTATTCCATAAACACTTTAACGCTGCAGAAATACGAACAATCATGACCCATTCAGACGAACTTTCGCCCCATGTGATTCTGTGTAGCGGGCAATCTAACATGGCGCGAAGTGATAGCGGCATCAATTGGACGGCACCGAGCAATCTAAAGGTTTGGAACTACGATCGCTTATTTGGAGATGAATCAGCGGCAACTAATTTTATAGATGCGAACATCCACTGCGCTAATTACGCTGAATTCTATGGTGCAAGTGTTGCGATTAACAATCCAGAATTGATGGTGTATGTGATCAACCTATCCAGAGGGCAGTCTAGCCTTGAACGTTGGTTGCCTAACGCTGACTCACTCAACATGCTTCAAACTATTTTTAACAACGTACCTGCGGCGTTGTCCAAGATCCCTAACAAAAATTCAATCGATGAGCTTCTATGGTGGGGTCATGAGAGTGATGCTGCTGCCACTGGCGGTGTGACTGTAGGGGATTTCAGACACGCCTTTCTGAGTGTGCTCGATGCGATTGATGAACAGCCTTGGTCAAACGATGGACAGTTCCCTATTCACTTACATCGCATTAATAGAAAGTGCCACCTGCTTGCAGACTCGATTAATTTTTGCCTCGCCTGGATTGCTCTGCAATCGCCCGACCGTATCACATTCCATGACACAACCTGCTTCACTTACTCCGATGGAATACACCTCAATGGCGATGAGAAAAAAGAAGCAGCCTCGAATGTGTATCACGGACATTGCAGAATGCCGCGCATAGATGCTACGAGGAGTAACAACAATCTACTGATTGGCAGCGAAAGCAATTCCGAATTATCAGTCCACTCTAAGCAAACTATTATTTTAGGCCAACGAATTTACTATGTTGTGGACTCGGCTCGACTCGCAGGTGATGTTGTTTGTATATCAGCAGCCAATATAGAAAGGGATTTTTGTGTGTCTCTTTCAGGGCAAGAAGCAATCTTACGTCAAGGCGCAGGCAAGCAATTTACCTGCTTTCATATACCACGTGCACTAAATGAGACCATTAGGCTCGTGTTAATACCGTTGCATTCAGAACCCGCTTGTTTTAGTCACCTAAAGCTTGAAAAAGGATACGGATACACGCCCATAGACGATATATAGTCGACCTTTTAGTACGTGCGCAATGAACCAAGCTACAGTTTCAAGCTTTGGTACACACCTTGATAAAGCACCGGTCCTGACGGCACATCTTGTGTGGATCCACCAGCAGGTTCTAAACTAACAGCAAAAGCAACGGGAGACTCATTCACCGCAGACACCTTGAGTAAATAGCTTTGATCAATTTCGTGTGGGATAAGCCCCATGGATTGAACACCAGCATTATCTGGCTTTACGATCCATAACTCATAGGATTTTGAATTGTCTATTGCTGGCGGTGCAATTGCTGTGACTCGTACGAATCCATCATTTAAAGCAGCATCAACAACCCACAGCGGTGAAGATTCTGCATCTCGAACGATTGATATAGCATCAAACTGCGCCACCGAAATAGCTGGCTCTGGCACAACTTGGTCACGAACACCAAGATGGTTTACCCAAGCAAGCGATGCCAACAACAGACTCGCAGCGGTCGCAAGCCCTGCATAACCACGCCAACGATCGATTTTTCGTTCCAATGATTGTGTAGTGGCTCTGTGCGCACCTATTTGAGTGACAGACGAACTGGGTCGTGTAGTACCGAACAATCGTGTATCGATGGCATCCCACACTTGATCACCAGGCTCCATAGGCGCTAACGAATCGGCCAATGGTTGAAGCGTGCGCTCCCATTCGACAACCAGTTGCTGTGCTTCTCGATCGTGCTCGATGGTTTTATTGAAAGTGACCCAGTCGGCATAGTCTAAGGTGCCCAGCACATACTCACCGGCTTGTGCTATCCACCATTCTTTATCAGGCGTGTTCATTAATACACTCCTTTAAAGAGACAAGACCACGTCGAATCCAACTCTTCACTGTACCCACTGGTGACTTTGTGGATTCACTCAATTCATCATGCGTTAGCCCTTCTAAGAACGCGCGCAGAATGCACTGTCGTTGACTCTCAGAGAGCCTACCAAAACACTGTTCAAGAATATCTTGGTATTCAGCCATCTGCGACGGATCAGGCTGCGTCATCATCGTGTCGAGCGATGGGATAGCCTCCCATTCGGTTTCTCTGTCTTCTCGAATCCGACGTTTTCTTAACATATCGAGTGCCTGATACCGAGCAATACTGGTCATCCATGTTATGGGTTGACCCAATTCCGATTTATATTCGGACGCCTTATTCCATACCTTTACATACGTCTCTTGCAGCGCCTCTTCTGCAACGGCTTCAATCCGTAAAATGTTAAATAGCGTGGCGTAGAGCCGTCTGGAGGTGCAATCGTACAGCGCTTTGAAAGCAACCTGATCCTGACGCACGCATCGCTCTAGAAGTTTGCCAAGTTCGTCAGCTGTTGTCAGTTGTTCGGTCATGGGTTCGTTGGCTAATCTTGGGCATCTGATATTATGCGGTAGTATGCGCTAAAGCTATTGCCCACTAACGCCGTCAATTTTCAACCGCCAACCGGCCCAACACGCTCATCGGATTAATCAGTCAGCGAAGCTTTCACGAATCAGAAATAATGTCGAGTTATCCATTGATTCAGCACGCACGGTAACTCTCGAAAAAATAGGTGCACCGCCTTTGAAATCGGCTCCAAGTTCTAATTGAACTGAAGAGGGAAATACAAACGAGCCCGTATCAGGAGCAAGGCACGTTACCGTTTTTCCGTCCTCTAGAAAAAAACCACCTTCTGTACTGGAGAAAATCCGAACCATAGAATCCGGATTTGAAGACGGTGTCCAACTAAATGTGGACGTGGGTTTAATCGTATCCCCGCCAGTAAATTCCACCGATGCTAAAGGTTCCACAGACGGCAGTATGGCGCCTTGGTAACCAGGAAATACATCACCGACAAAATCGACTTGCAGAGACTGCGGTACCGGACCACTGGGCAGTATTTGCATATCAGGAATCGTATAAAATAGGAAAACACCGACTGATTGAATCTGCATGCTAGCAAACGTGCCTGTATCGCTTGTCAACGTAATCGTTTCACCAGCACTGATGGCTTGCTTTGCAACACCATTAAAAGAGGGAATGAAGCCTGCGCTAATTTCTTCAAAATCTAGCCTATCGTCATCATCGACCGTACATAAAGTTTTGTTTGATGAAAATACCGTTTGAAGAAACTCCCTTGACAGCCCCTCTTCGAGCTTAAAAAATGAGGCCACCAAATCGCTGGCTGTCCACGCGTCGTCACCAACAGTGACCGCACCATACAATGTGATGTTTCCTGCTGGTATCTCACCCAGTAGATCTGATGCAGGGGCAGTTGGTGAGTTAAAACTATTGTCCGTAGCACTGCTACCAT
>CALHRQ010000169.1 GCA_938038175.1 uncultured Granulosicoccaceae bacterium
GCAGGTGATGCTGAAATAGGTATTGGTATTGTTAAATTGACCATTCCTGAAATTGCTGAAAATGGTAACAGTGTTCCTATATCGGTCCATGTTGAAAGCCCTATGACAGCAGCCGATTATGTAGAGTCTGTGTTTGTTTACTCAGAAGGTAATCCGCATGCTGAAGTAGTAGGTTTTAACTTTTCACCTGCAAGTGGTGAAGCCTCAGTTTCGACTCGTATGCGATTAGCGGAGACTCAAAACGTCATAGCGCTTGCAAAAATGAGTGACGGTTCAATCTTTAGTGATACACGAAGTGTCAAAGTCACTATTGGTGGCTGCGGCGGTTAAGGGCACAGAGGTACACAACAATGGCAAAAACAAGGTCAAATAACCCTCGTGTAAGATTACCTGAGATTGTGTCGGCCGGAGAGGTTTTTGAGATTAAAACATTGCTTAAGCATCCCATGGAATCCGGGCATCGTAAAGATAAGGAAGGCAATTCCATTCCGCGCAAAATCATCAACAAGTTTATCTGCGAATTTAATGACGGTGTGGTGTTTAGCGCAGACATAAAAACGGGCGTTGCGGCAAATCCTTATTTTGCATTCAAAGCTAAAATTTACGAGTCAGGGACATTTACGTTTTTTTGGACTGATGATGATGGTACCGTGACAGAAACAGAACAAGCCATTAAAGTTATTTAATTCTTCAACTCTGGAAAACATGCCTGTTGCCTTTCCTAATATACCTAGATGACTAGCCGGAGAGACTTTCTGCAATATGCAGCAGTAAGTGCACTAGCAACTGGTTTTTCCAGTGGCCTGACTAAAGCCGCTGCGACACAGTCGCTGACTCAAGATGATTTACTCCAGTTTGACAGTAAAGGCAGTCTTACACTTCTGCACATCACGGACATACATGCACAATTAAAACCTGGGTATTATCGCCCACCCTCTGAAAATTACGGTGTTGGTGCGTTCGAAGGCATTCCCCCACATTTGGTTGGTGAGTCTTTTTTAAAGCATTTCAAGCTGGAGCGAGGTAGTGCTCTAGCCTACGCGCATACCATGACCGATTACATCGATCTTGCACGCAGCTATGGCAAGCTTGGTGGTCTTGATCGGATCGCAACCCTGATTGAAGCGGTTCGTACAGACCGTGGTGACAACAATGTGCTTTTACTTGATGGTGGTGACACATGGCAAGGCTCTTACACAGCCCTAAAGACTAACGCACAGGATGTGGTTGACTGTATGGCGTTGTTAAAACCAGATGCGATGGTCGGGCACTGGGAGTTTACACTGGGCTCTGATCGTGTATTAGAGATCGTGAACAATATGAATTACCCATTTCTTGCCGGTAATATTGTTGATACGTAATGGCAGGAGAAAGTGTTTGAAAGTACAGCTTTCTATGATCGTGGCAATACGCGGGTGGCTGTCATAGGACAAGCAATGCCCTATACGCCAATTGCCAACCCACACTGGTTGTTTCCTGAATGGTCTTTTGGCTTGAAAGCAGAATTATTGCAGAAAAATGTCAATAATGCGCGCAAGCAGGGTGCTGAAGTGGTTGTGTTGTTGTCTCACAACGGATTTGATGTCGATCAAAAGCTAGCGACGCAAGTTAATGGAATTGATGTCATTTTAACTGGCCATACGCATGACGCTTTACCAGAGGCGCTGCGTGTTGATAAAACACTGTTGATGTCTTCAGGTTCCCACGGAAAGTATCTTGGAAGGATTGATTTAAATGTGCGTAACGGAGGAGTCATTGACTATTCATCTTCGCTTATTCCAGTTTTTTCGGATGTCGTGCAATCAGACAAGGCTATGGCTGCAAAAATAGATGAAGTACGCGCACCCCATGAAAAAGAATTACAACGAGTAATTGGGAAAACAGAAGGCCTGTTGTATAGACGTGGTAATTTTAATGGCACCTGGGACGATTTAATCTGCCAGGGTATGATTCAGGAACGTGATGCCGAGATCTCCTTTAGCCCAGGCTTTCGTTGGGGGGCAACAAAACTGCCTGGCCAGGAGATCACTATTGAAGATCTGTATAACCAGACAGCGATATCATATCCTGCAGTGTATCGGCGTGAATACAGTGGCCAAGAAATTAAGGATATTTTGGAAGACGTATGCGATAACCTTTTCAACACTGATCCGTTTTTACAACAAGGTGGTGATATGGTTCGAGTGGGTGGAATTGCTTATACCTGTTCACCAAAGCAGGTAATGGGTTCTCGTATTAGCGACATGAAGTTACTGAGTACGGGCAAGACTATTGATTCAAATAGAAACTATGTCGTAGCAGGCTGGGCTTCTGTTAATGAAAATATCAGCGGGCCGCCTATTTTTGATCTAATGGAATCCTATATCAGTAATAAAGGTACCGTAAATATTGCAATAAACGAGTCGGTTAAAGTTATTGGAATGCGCTAACCTCGGGCTTTTTATCGTTTGTAATTTTAGAATATAGATATACCATTGTTCTGTTGTTTTACAGTAGTTCTTATTTCCAGGAGTGATATAGCTTGGTGAATACTACCCATGACCCTAAAAAACTGGTTTTCGTTAAAAACCCTCAGCAGCAATTAGGGGTTGAAGGCGCTCAGCGTATAGAACCTTCAACTTGTTCAGAGGCGGAAACAATTGTATTACAGGTTCTTGATGACAGCATGGAGCCCGAGTTTAAAAAGCGTTGTATGATCGTGATCGACCCTACCGGCCATCCTACTGATGGGAGTTATGTTTTCGCTCATCGTGCAGCTGGCTGGTCATCACGTGCTTCTACTTCGGATAGCCCCGGTTCAGTTGATGCCGAACAGATGCAGCCAGAAGACTTAGTCGCGCAATATCATTTTCGTCAGCTGCGCCGTGCAGCTGATGGCTCATGGTTGCTTTGTGCTTTGAACGATGCCTACGCATCTGAGGTTACGTGTTCTGATTTAAGTGAAATTGTTGGAGTCGTTGTACAGCGCGCTGGTACTCGACGCGCTTATCATAAACGTTACGTCTAGTCACTTACACAACTAGTCACTTACACAACGCTATCATTACACCGAGCCGAAATGGTAGTTCTGCATGGTATGTTGTAGCTTTTGACTCAGCCTTATAAATCAAATCCCTGCTTCCAGCCTTTGTAAAGCTTCGCCGGAGGCAATAGCTGCACGCGCTTTTTCCGTTGCTATCTTAATATCCGGCTCCTTGCCCGTATGCCACATAATAAGGGCCGCACCCAATACAGCTGCATCCTGTAAAGGACCACTATTGCCTGACAAGGCCATCCGACCTTGCTCTGCACAGAGTGTAGAAAGTGCACCGATATCCCACTTCATACCTACCGGATTGTTCGCTACTGAGGCTAATGGCATATCTTCTGGAATATCTGCTGCACGGTAAGAACGATTTAAATCTAATGATTCAAGATCAATATCCTGCTCTTCAAACTGCTCATTCTCTCGTATTCGGGCGCCTTCGCCGATGCGAACGACATGTGCTGGCGCGCGGAAGGAGGGGATAATTCCCCCTTCAGTTCCACGTACGAGCAGGAGTGAGTCATACTCCATGTGCTGAGCCAACATGCAGTAAGTGTCACGATAGGGTTTGTGAACGTAGCCAGTCACCAAGTGCGTTTTGCAGGCGCCTTTGATTGGCGAAATCAATGCCTCGGTGGTGCTGAATACAGGTCGTTTAACGATTAATGTGCGCAGGTTATTCAAGTTATGTAGTGCAGGGCACATTACGCGCTGATCAATGTAGCCCCATCCGATGTTTGGATCAGCGAGACGTTCGGCAACACTGCCAGTGGTCCGCAGAGGGTGTCCTCCAAGTGCTTTAAGAGTTGTGTGGTGTGTGACTCCGAATTTAGGCCCACCAAGTTCTACGCCATGAGAATAGGCACTAACACCACAAGCGGCCAGTACTGGCAAGACAAACAATGACCCTTGTAGCGTGCGGTTAAATCCGTTGTAAGGGTCTGCAATTGATACGACGTTATCAGCGCTCGAATGCACGAGTTCTGTTCGATCTTGCAAAGCATCCATTACACCCTTTAACTCATCAACGGTCTCGCGCTTCATTCGAAGCCCAATTAAAAAAACACCGGCCTGCACTGGATCAGCAGAGCCATCGAGCAGGGCATGTATTACAGATCGCGTTTCTTCTCTGGACAGGTTTTTACTGAGTTCGGGTCCGGTTGCAACTCGCTGGATGGCAGAACGCATTAAGGCTGCATCGGCAACCGTGTAAGACGGGGGAGCGATCATGCTATTTTGAATCCAATGTGCTTAGCCAATTTAGCCACCCATGTATCCGCTCTTGTGTACCCATTTATCAACCCTTGCTTCTGACGATTATACCTACCTGATGTAAATGTTATCGTCAATAACGCTCACATCGTAGACAACAAGATCAGTATTGGCGGGATCATCCAGAACTTTGCCAGTTGCCAAGTCAAAACGGCTGCCGTGTAACGGGCATTTCACATAAGTACCAGAAAGGTTGCCATCACACAATCTGGCATCTTCGTGCGTACACATTTCATCTGCAACAAATATTCCTTCGCTTGTATTTGCTACGAGTACGTTTTTTTCTGCTAAGGCTATACAGCGCATTTCGTTTTTTGGGATATCGTTGGTATGACAGACTTTGGTTAACGTGGATATTGACATGCTTCTTTTGGCCTTCACTTTGTTCGTAGTATTCTAGCAATCATATTATTGTAGTGATCATACTATTTTAGTCATAAATAGGTTCTCAGTAGCTATTGTCATTCAAATTATTTTTCATGCCACGGGACATCATCAGTACAACTGATATTCCATATACCCAGTTATGATAATGGCAACGTTTACTTCTTATTGGGTGTATGAGAATAGAGTAAGCGGCTTATAAACGGCGTCTAGCATTGAACGGATACGATGATGGTTTGACCCGGTCGATTGGCGTTGGTGGCGTTGGACGATGTACGCAAAGAGTGCCAGACGATGTTGAGCCTGTACGATGATAGGCTTGGCAGCCTTTTAAAGGATTTTCTAAGCACGCTGAATGCCCCTGCATTTGATCGGACAGCGCCTCAGGGCGTTCCTGGTGGCTTGACACCAGCAGGGCGATAAGCCAAACAACACATTTATTTTCATAAACAACTATTCTTCGTTAGCACCCAGTGTATTCTTAAATAAGACTTCTTTGAGACAAGCATTCGCGCTTGAAAAGGTGAGCTTGAAAAGGATAGAGCAATGAAATTGAAAATCGGTGTGGTTGGCCTCGGTTCAATGGGTTACGGCATCGCCCAATCGGTGCTTCGTGCTGGCCACGACACCTATGGCTTTGATGTGGTCCCGGAGCAGCAGGCGCGTTTTATTAGCGAAGGTGGGAGTGAAGGTATTTTACCCGATACGGCAACCATGCTCGATGCAGTTATGGTGGTTGTCCTTAACGCTGCGCAGTGCGAGCATATTTTGTTTGGCGATACGGGCATTGTCGGCAAAATGAAAGCTGGTTCTGTTGTGATTGCCTGCGCAACTGTGCCGCCCGATTTTGCTCGAGATATGGAAAAACGTTGCCATGCATCGGGCGTCCATTACCTCGATGCACCTATCTCTGGTGGTGCGGCAAAAGCGGCACAGGGTTGCCTGTCGGTTATGGCATCTGGAACACCGCTCGCATTTGCAGCAGCAAAACCAGTATTGGATGCCACCGCCGAAACTGTCTTTGAACTGGGTGATTCAGCAGGGGCTGGTTCGGCTATGAAAGCCGTTAATCAGATGTTGGCTGGTGTTCACATTGCGATGATGGCAGAAGCCATGACGTTTGGCATGACACAAGGCGTACAACCACAACAGTTTCTGGAAGTCATCAGTAAATGTGCAGGGTCCAGCTGGATGCTTGAGAATCGCGCTCCGCACATCATAGATGGGGACTACACGCCTCGCAGCTCTGTTGACATCTGGCCAAAAGATCTTGGTATCGTGTTGGATATTGCAAAGACTGCAAACTTCGATGCACCTATTACCTCCGTCGCGTTAAAACAGTTTTTAACAGCGTCAAGCAACGGCCTTGGCAAAGAAGACGATGCTGCCGTGGCCAAGGTGTATGCGCGTCAGTCAAAATTGGCATTGCCTGGTGAAGATTCGTCCGATGTACATGCACCCGGTTGGGATGATTAATGTTGAGTCGGTTGAGTAAAAGGTTGCGTGGGCTGCATAAAATGTTGAATAGAATAATTGATTAAATTATCAGCCAACCTTGGTTTTTTATGGACCGAGCTCTCTTTGCCTGAGGCCATACGCGCTGCAAAAGCCGCAGGCTTTCAGGCCGTAGAATGTCATTGGCCTTATGCAACACCGATAAATGCGGTTAAGGCTGCGTTAGACGAAACCGGATTGCCCATGCTTGGGCTCAATACACAACGTGGTGACGTTGCAAATGGTGACAACGGCGTAGCGGCGTTGGTGGGTCGGGAGGCTGAAGCGAAGCAATACATAGACGAAGCCATTGCCTACGCCACCGAGATTCATTGCGAAAACATTCACGTCATGGCCGGATTCTGTAGTAGCACCGATCAGCATGCGCAAGATACCTTCGCCGCCAATTTGCAGTACGCCGCTCAGTCAGCCGCGACACATGAAAAAAACATTTTGATTGAGCCTTTAAATCAATACGATGCACCGGGTTATCATTTGTCAACGATTGAAGATGCAGTGGCCGTGATAGAGCGTGTTGCTGAGCCTAACCTGAAAATCATGTTTGATTGTTATCACTTACAGATCATGGGCGGCGACTTACTGCGTAGATATAAGCAAGCGGCAAGTCATATTGGGCATGTGCAGTTTGCCAGTGTTCCGGATCGTGCTGAACCAGACACGGGTGAAATCAACTATCCGTGGATACTGAATGAGTTGGTCTCGCTTGGTTATACCGGCTTTTTTGGCGCAGAGTACAAGCCGCGCACCACAACGGATGCTGGTTTGGCCTGGTTAGCGGATTACCAGCTTTAAGTTGTTACCCGCCAGCGGGTCACCAGCTTGTATGGTTTCGATAAACCCGTTAACAGAATAGAGTCTCATAGTGTGGATACTGTTATGTCGTAGTGTGCGTTCTGTGCATAAATTGGATGCCACAATTATACGATCTTAGGCAAGCGGCTGAGATTTCACACCTAATGGCGGCTCGGCAAGAAGATAAAAGCTGAAGCGTCTTGCATACCGCGCTATATGACATGACAAGCATTTTCTTATATGGCTGTGCTGATGTCTTTTAATCCCGCCACAATCGGTATACTAAAATCCAATGTCGACTATCACTAGTACAAAAAATAGTGCTCTTAACCAATTCTGGTCAATGCACTGTGCTTGATATAAAAAGGGAAAATTGTGTCTGAATTAACCGGCAAACAAGGCAGGCAATTGTCAAGTGGTATTAGTGCTTTTGAGGCAAAAGAATTCCCTTCTGCCTGGGGCTTGCTTGAACCCTTGTCTGAACAGGGCATTGCGGATGCTCAGTACCGCTGTGCCATGATGATGCAGAACGGTCTTGGTGTCGTCGCACGGCCTCAGGCTGCAGCACAGTTGATGCTATGTGCGGCCGAGCAGGGGCTAGGCTTGGCGCAACATGCTTATGGGATAATGTGTCTTTTTGGCGAAGGGGTGGCCTCAGATGCTGGTCAGGCTGTTCTATGGCTGGAGCGGGCTGGGGAGAGTGGACTGGCTGGTGCATGGTCAACATTGGGTTCGTTATACCGAGAAGGAGAATGTGTTGAAAAGGATATCGAAAAAGCGCGTGATTGCTTCGAGAAGGCCGGTATTAATCCTGATGAGTGCGTTTGATCTGGTCTTACGAGGTCATACTTACCCTTAATTCTGTCAGGATAGTGGTTCTTTCGCACCCATTGTTATACAGCTCCATCGCAACACACTACAATATAAGGTACTGATGGCACAGCAAAAATGTGCCTTAGAGGAATTTAATGGCAATAGAAGTTAATGGAAAGTCTTTGGAAACGGATGAAGAAGGCTACTTGGAAAATTTAAATGACTGGGAGCCAGATGTGGCATCGGTCATGGCGTCCATGGATGATTGTGAGCTATCAGACAATCACTGGGAAGTGATCAATTTTTTGCGCGAATATTACAACGAGTATGAGATAGCACCCGCTGTACGTATCTTGACCAAAGCGATCGGTAAAAAGTTGGGTAAGGATAAAGGTAATAGTAAGTATTTGTACCAACTCTATCCAAATGGGCCAGCAAAGCAGGCTTGCAAATATGCAGGTTTACCCAAACCAACTGGGTGTGTATAGCCTCAAGCTTGTCAGGCG
>CALHRQ010000170.1 GCA_938038175.1 uncultured Granulosicoccaceae bacterium
TGCCAGGCACAAGCTAAGAAATATTAGCAAAATAGGCTTCATGAATTCTCCTTGATTTAAAATCACTGTTGTTTATTCGATTTTGATTGAGCCACATTGTTAATATCGCCCTATATTCGTGATTCTGCATCACCCATTTAGGCTATTAAGTGAACATCCTCATAGCACGGCGATCGATATTCAAATGATTAGGCGCTGAGACTCATTGACTAAGCCAATGAATCCCACTGATTTATCTGATGAAACCCCGGGCTTATGCGAGCCATATTCGACTGGCCGGAGCAGAGAATCAAGTAGGGAATCGTATTCACCAGTTTATCCAACTGGCTGAACGATAAGTCGATACACGTGAGATCTAATTGGTGTTGGTCTTATTGAATTCACAATGCCAGCTTGGTACCGCGATATCAGCACCGGATCTGCTGTGAGGAAAATTTTTCAGCCAATACGGCGATTGTGCTTTCACCAACCTCGGTGCGCACATCTGACAGACCATACTCCATAGCAAGTCGAAATCCGAACTTATCCATAAATCGTTCATATTGATTTCTACCAGAACTCCCTACCGCATAGAGTTGACCGTCACCGTTCACTTCAAGCGAAATTGATGCCAGAGGTGCTGGCGCTGGACCTGAAAGTACCGCAGCCCCGTTAGCTGGGTCATAGACGCTTTTTTCAGAGCAGCAACTAATGAGTTGATCAAGTTCCTGCTCTTTGCCTTGAGTATAGAAATTGATTTTTTCATCACGGAAATTTATGTGGCTAATCGGTTTAGCCGGATGGGACATTTTATGGCTGCAAATTGCGGAAAAAGCCACCACCGACTGATCTTCCCCTACACCACCCTGCCAACCATCGGCAGCCACCGCAGACTTTCTAAGCCGAATGACAAAGCAGGGGGTTGCCACATAGGGATAACTAAAAATACAACTGGTGCCTGGAACCAGGCTTGACACAGTGACAGGTGATTCATCTTCGTAAACCAGAGCCGAGCGTGTGTACTGCTTGGTCTCTGCAACTGACTTACTGGCGCTGAGTGATGCAGCACCTGCCAGCAAACCCCCACAAAGTTTGTTGAATTCACGTCTTTGCACGCCCATTCCCCTTAAAGCTTTTGAGCTTATGTACCCGGATTGATACTACTCAAATAATGCCAACAACTGTGGTTTCTTAGAAGCCATTTGCAATGGTGTAATACCGTCCCGGTTCGCCTGTTTAGGGCTAGCGCCAAAAGTCAGCAGCAGACTGACCATCTCATGCTGAGCATTAGCGACGGCAAAGTGCAAAGCACTGTTGCCGCTTTCATCAGTATGGTTAACGTTTACATTACCCTTTTCCAACAATAGCGTTGCAGCTTGAAGATGAGTGTTATCAACCGCGCGCATTAAAGGTGTGAAGCGATACACATCCGGCTCATCGACACTCGCACCTGCCTCAACAAGCCACGCCAGCATTTGATCAAAACCTTTTGCACCTGCAATAGTGGCAGATGACCAGCCGTTAGATCCCTTAGCGTTGAGGTCAGCGCCTTCTGACAACAGCCAATCAGCGACTGGAATATGATTACCTAGAACGGCAAACATCAGAGGTGTGCCACCTGTTAAGGTTCGAGCTTTAACACTCGCACCAAGCAGCACCATACGCCTTACCAGCTCCAGATCACCATTCTTACAGGCCACCATTAATGCATTCTTTCCGTTTGGTGCTGCCATAGAAAGCAATGCTTCGGTTTGAGCCGAATCTTGTTGCGCTGCATCTCGACTGACTGCATCCGCAAGCATTTCCTGCAGTAAATTTGATTGATCGTTACTGATCGCACTTCGCCATTTTGAAATAAGGCTGTCGCTCTGTGCAATAGCGAGAGGGCTAAACAGAAAAACCAGGCACAGTAGTATAAAAAGCGGGCGTAATGATCGCACTGTGCAGCGCCCGCCACCCACTACAGCATCTGCTTTGATGCAACAATGTCAGCAAATACTACATCAGGGTCATAGTGACCGGATAGCCGTATCACAGCATCGCGCCGGACTGCTTCATCTATCAATGAACTAATACCTTGACGATATGCGTCATTCATTGGGATTCTCTGCTGCCAAAGTAAGCTGCAATACTGATCCCCAATAAACAAGGGTATTTCAGTTTGTTTCGAAAGTAGCTTTAAGGCGTCAAAGTGGGTGGAGCTATGACCAGTTAGAAACAGCAGCACACCGCGGCTAGGCTCCACAGGTGTGCCTATCTCAAAAGCGATTTCAATCATTGAGCCCTTTTCATGCTCGTGCAAATCAGCTTCGATAGAGACAGAAAAAGGACCGCCCAACAAGCGATTACCTTTACCAAGTGCTGGCGCATCCGGCGGCATTACGTAGAAGATCGCAGCCTGCCATTGCTCAGTGTCGTCAAGTTGGATGGGCATGCAGGTAGCAGTAACCGATGCTTCATGCAGGGCAACGATTGCAGCGTCTGGAAATTTGCGCGCCGTTGGCGCGGCTTGGTGAGCCATGATTTTAACTTGTCTGACAATACCTGCAGCGTATGCTGCAGGTATTGTTATCTACCTTAAAAAACGCTGAATTAATCTACTAGTTAGGTGGTTCATGCAATGGCGTCTTGCCATACACGGTACCCAACTGAGAACCAGGTGCAGCACCAGCTTCAAGCACTTTACCTTTGGCGGCCATCTTGTCGTACCAGAGATCATGATGCTGCTGCGCCCACTCTTCTGAAACATAGCCAGTGGACATACCTTCAAAAGCGCCTTGCGTCCCAGCCGTACCAATGTAGATATGGCCAAGCGCGACAGTCGTCCAGATGATGCCAGCGATGGCATGGATGATACTGGCTTGTTGCATATCAGAGCGCAAGAACTGAACGCCTGGAATTTGTACCTGAGGATAAATCACCGATACAAGCACAATACCCGTAATACAAACAGCAAGACCAACCGTTGCCAGTATCCAGAACCACACTTTTTCACCGCCGTTCATACGCCCGGCGGAAGGGTGACTCTTGGTAAACAAGCCACCACCTTTTAAAAACCACTTGACGTCTGTTCCAGTCGGGAAGTTATGCCATATCCACATCACGATCATCAACACGATGCCCACTGTAAAGATAGGGCCAACCACATTATGAATGCTGATAGACATACCCGCCCAAGCGGCAAAGCCTGCTTTACCAAGCACTGGAATGAGCAGCTTTTTACCCAGCAGCATGCTAAGCCCGGTAATGGCAAGCGCAATAAACGAAATAGCGGTAACCCAATGGACCAGTCGTTCAAAGAAATTCCAGCGCGGCACCTTTCGGCCGCTTAGACGATCTGCATCGAGTTTATTCTTACCGTGAAACAGATGATAGAGCAGCAACAAAACTGCCATGCCAACAATAGCCCACGGTAGTTTGTTCAGCCACGGGTTGCTGTCACGAAAACTACGCCATTCCAGTGCACCTTCCTGAACCAGAACATTAGCACCCTCGCCTTTTACAGCCGAGTAGCCTTCTTGCCCCTGACGAATTGCACGCCAAAAACCAGAACGTGGGTTAACGGCTGAACTTGCGTCTTGTGCGTTGGCTGTCATTCCAACCCAATGCACTGTGTAGCTCGTGAGTGGCAACGCGAACGCGAGTGCCAGTACAAAAAAAGTACTCCAAAGCGCGATTCTTTTGCGCTTGGCAGGATGCATCTTCTTCTTTTTTTCTCGCACGAATATCTCCTCCGGATACAGGTTCTATGCCCTGTATTCTCAATTAGTTATTGCAGTGAAGAACCCCACTTGCTGCACGGTGCTGGCTTTTGGAAAGTCCGAGCAGCACCGTTGCAAACAAGCAGGGTCGTGGCGTTTTAGCCTTCGTACGCTGTTTCCCAGCCCCAAGTCTGTGGGCGACCACCACGGCGTAGTACACGCTCGCGATAAATGTCAGCCACTTCATCACCGTCACCAGCGATCAGAGCTTTGGTTGCACACATTTCGGCACACAGTGGCAAGGAACCCTCAGCGATACGGTTGCGGCCATACTTTTCGTACTCAGCCGTTGTCATATCGTCTTCAGGGCCACCAGCACAGAAGGTGCACTTATCCATTTTGCCGCGAGCACCAAACGAGGTTTGCTGCGGGTATTGCGGCGCACCAAATGGGCAAGCATAGAAACAGTAACCACAACCAATACACAGGTTTTTATCATGCAGAACGATGCCGTCGTCTGTGGTGTAAAAGCAATCTACAGGGCAGACAGCCTGACACGGTGCGTCAGTACAGTGCATGCAGGCAACCGAGATGGATTTCTCACCCGGTGTACCGTCATCCAGAGTAACAACACGCCGCCGGTTAACACCCCAGGGCACTTCGTGCTCATTTTTGCACGCTGTGACACAGCCATTGCATTCGATGCATCGATCAGCGTCGCACAGGAATTTCATTCTAGCCATTATTATCTCCTCCCGTTATGCTGCTGAAATTTTACACAGGGAACACTTGGATTCCTGCATTTGAGTAACAGAGTCGTAGCCGTAGGTCATGGTGGTGTTATCAGCATCACCCCGCACATACGGTGCCGCCCCTTCAGG
>CALHRQ010000171.1 GCA_938038175.1 uncultured Granulosicoccaceae bacterium
CCTTCGGGAAAGAATGTTGATACCAATGGCATAGAATAGCCTGGGATAACGGATAGGAGTCTTACCTCGCCGCCCCAGGTATCTTGAAGCTGTCTTGCCATCTTGCAACTGCGTACACCAGGTTCGGGGGACGCCATATCCACAGGAACAAGAATTTTCTTAAACATTGGCAGTCTCCTGACTAACGTTAACAGCGTTTTTTTCCTTGCGGCCGGTTTGCATCTTCCAAACAAAGAAGAGCAAAATAAAAGCAGGTATGTACATCAGCTCTTTAGGGAGTGACGACCTGGGCAACATAACGGATTCGATAACTTGATCAAAATCAAGCCCAGCTTTCTCCGCGGCAGAATCAAAGCCCACGTTGTCGATCAGGACGCTTTTGTCTTCCTGAATAATTAATTCAAGACCAGTATTCAGTAGTTTGTCTTCAGCGGTGTCACCTTCGGCAACTGTTAACGGTGCGACAAAAGAGCGTTCTCTCCCAACTTCGTCCTCACCCAGAATACGTAGCCTTAGCTGTGACCCTGGTTCCAGACTTTCCAAGGAACTGAGTAATTCAGTTGGGGCTGTTTCAACGAATCTAGGTGATATACGATCCATAAAGAAACCAGGGCGGAACAAAGTGAATGCAACTAGCAGCAATGCCACGGTTTCCCAGATACGATTGCGAACTTGGAAATAGCCTTGTGTTGCGGCTGCAAACAGGAGCATTGCTATGGTCGCAATGATAAATATTAATATTCCCTGAAACCAGTTGACATCAATGAGCAGCATGTCTGTGTTGAAAATAAACAGAAATGGCAACATGGCTGTGCGAAGGCTATAGAAGAATGCAACAAAGCCTGTTTTTATTGGATCTCCACCTGATATAGCAGCGGCTGCGAAAGATGCTAAGCCCACAGGTGGTGTCACATCCGCCATGATCCCAAAGTAAAAAACAAATAAATGCACAGCGATCAACGGCACAAGTAAACCTGATTGTTGGCCAAGTGTCACAATGACCGGTGCAAGCAGTGAAGACACCACAATATAGTTAGCCGTTGTCGGTAACCCCATACCCAGTATCAAACTCAGTACTGCTGTGAATAACAACATCAGCATCAGATTGCCCATAGAGATAATCTCTACCAGATCGGCCAGTACAAGGCCAACACCTGTCAGGGAAACCGCGCCCACAATGATACCGGCAGTGGCGGTCGCTATGCCGATACCGATCATGTTTCTGGCACCTGTCACTAGTCCGTCAATGAGTTCATTGAAGCCCTGTTTAACGAGTGGACCCAAACGCCAGTGGCCGCGAAAAAGAGCAAACAACGGGCGCTGTGTCAGCAGGATGAAAATCATCAATACGGTGGCCCAGAAAGCGGACAAACCTGGGCTTAATCTTTCAACCATTAAGCACCAGATCAATACAATGACTGGAAGCAGATAGTGTAAGCCTGATCGAATTGTCGGTGTAGGGTCGGGTAACTCTACAACCGGCGAGTTTGGATCATCAATTTCAAGATCCGGATAGCGCGCGCAGATAACAGCAAGTGCCACATACACAAAGGCAATCATGGTAGCGATAACCCAACCTGCGTTTTCACCGGCTATCGGTTTAATCCAGCCAAGGCCGTAATACACCCCAAAACTGATTGCACAAACGAACAGGATGCCAACCACAAATCGGGTTGCTGCTATGAGCAAAGGCTTTGGCTCGGAGCGTCGAGGTAGCCCTTGCATGTTCAGTTTCATGGATTCGAGATGCACAATGTACACAAGTGCAATGTAAGAGATAAGTGCAGGTATGAAAGCGTGTTTTACAACTTCAAAATAACTAATACCCACATACTCAACCATTAGGAATGCAGCTGCACCCATGACCGGTGGCATGATTTGACCATTAACAGAGGAGGCAACTTCAACAGCGCCGGCCTTTTCACCGCTAAAGCCAACGCGCTTCATCATTGGAATGGTGAAAGTTCCTGTTGTTACCACGTTCGCGATTGAAGACCCTGATATAAGCCCTGTCATGGCAGATGACACAACTGCCGCCTTAGCAGGTCCCCCTCGATAGTGGCCCAGTAAGGAAAACGCGACCTTGATGAAGTAATTACCCGCGCCTGCTTTATCAAGCAGTGCGCCGAACAATACAAACAGAAACACAAAACCACTGGAGACACCAAGAGCGATACCAAATACACCATCTGTTGATAGCCATTGGTTATCAGCGATCGCACCAAAAGATGCACCTTTCCAGGCAAGGATACCTGGCATGCTTTGTCCACCAAAGCAGTAGATTAAAAATACAACGGCAACCACCATAAGCGGTGGACCCAGTGCTCGCCAGGTCGCAGCCAAAAGCAGCACAATACCGACAGAGGCAACAATAATATCGACAGTGTTCGGATTACCAGGTCGGTTAGACAGGGAGTTGTAAAACAAGAATAAATAGGCTGCGCAAAATGCGCCAACTATAGCGAGCACCCAGTCGATTGTAGGTATATAGTTTCGCGGGGAATTCTTGAAGGCCGGGTAGGCTGTGAATGTCAGAAAAATTGCAAATGCAAGATGAATCGAGCGGCTTTCTGTGTCGTTAAAAACACCAAACCCCACAATGAATGGAACAGGTGAAGCGATCCATAGCTGGAACAGTGACCAGGCCAGAGCAACGCCAGTTATTAGCAGCGCAATGGATTTATTCGATGGGTTTCTGCCACCGGTATCAGAGGAGGCGACCAGCTCGTCGAGATCGACTTCAGCGTCGCTTCCGGTGGATTTCGGGTTCGTGCTCATCAGGTAGGGCCTCTATTTCAGCTACTTATATTTATTTATTGCTGGATGTTCTTGATTTGCTACTCAGTTATTAATTATTCCAGATGCCTAAACTTTTGGTACGTGATGCAGTACGAAAGCGATGGCTGACATTGGTATTGCGCTTAATTCTGTAAAACTGATTGGATAGAAACCGAGCTGTATCTCGCTATGGATATACAGCCCGGGTGTAAAGCAGGCGTGGAGTGAATTACATCCAGCCTTTTTCGGTGTAGTACTTGATAGCACCCGGATGCAAAGGTGCAGAGATGTTTTTACTAATCATTTCTTCTTCGGTCAGATTGGCAAAAGCCGGGTGGAGTCGCTTGAAGCGGCTAAAGTTATCGAATACCGCTTTAACGATTTCGTAAACGGTGTCTTCAGGTACT
>CALHRQ010000172.1 GCA_938038175.1 uncultured Granulosicoccaceae bacterium
TTCGCACTTCAATTAAAACCGGTAACCCTCACTTTTTTCAAGACTGCAAAAAGCTCAAGAAATAAGGTAAGGTGTCAGATTACATCTGAACTTTCAAAGCTTAGATTATCCATGTAATAGACCTTGGTTGTATTTCAGTACACAATATTTCGCCCTCGCAGGGCTATGAAGCATCAACATCCTTACCCGACTCAACCAGCTCATGCAGTTGATCACATAAAGTATAAAAATCATTTTTAGCCATATCCCAAATAGCGAAAGAAGCCTTTTCTTTTTGTCCGTGTGTTATGACCAATCCAGCAGGGACTCCAAACGCACCACGAAAAGAACGATAATTCAACTTACTAATACTGCTGATAGGAATATCCACATACTCAAGCGAAAATGAATTTTTTGGCATAGATAAAATACCATTCTCTATTTCAATAAAACGTTCGACACCAAACAGCTTGATATAGGCTTCTATATATTTGAATGCAAAATAAATACAAGCGATTACAGAACTAAAAATTAACACAATATAAGCAATTCTAAATTCCGAATCGGACAGACTACCAAGATCAATTGAATACAAAATATATACGCAAATACATATAATTAAAACGCCATTGAGTAGATTGATATAGTTTTTATTGCAGTAATATCTATTAAGCTCAGCATTGGGAAGCTGACTCTCTTTTTCTTCTATTAGGCTGTCAATATAAACCGCGAGATCAGGATACTTTTCTCGATCTATATTCCTGGCTGAGTCATATAACTCATCAAGCGAGTATTTATCAAAATCAATTTTCTGATTCATGGTCTACGCCTGCATTTTTTAAATATCACGTTTCAAGTTAACCAGTATCATAGCCCAGCGCAAACTGAGTCTTAGAAGCACAATTTCAAGCAGTAGGTTTTTGTTGAAAATTACGGCTCGCAGACATTCCATTAAAGCAATTATCAATTAAAAGTAATGCATTTTTCCATGTGTAATCACCTGAATGCACTACCACCATGAGCTTGGTAGAAATCACTGAGGCATCAGAATTTAACTTCCTTCCCAAGCCGTTTTAATAAGTTGTTTAAGCTCAGCATTAACCTCTGTTGGTGTTGAAACAACCACCACAGACACAAGACGCTCCGACCAACTATCACTGGACTTTGACCGCTCAAGCTTGTAGATGACCGGATCTATCGCCAGGCCCAGGCGTACCGTAGCCCTCACCGGGCGCACTGCTGCAAATTGATATTTTCTGGAGAACCCGGAAAAGCTTTTTCGAGGACCGACTATGACATCATCCAGCGTTTTTACGTAATTTTCTATCGCGTTGTAAATCGCGCGCAATTCAGGTTTTTTCCACAACTCATTAAGCAAAGCCTCTGGGTTATCCCATCCAAGGCCTGTATCAAAAGCTGCACTTAAAATAATTGAGGCTCTATTTGCACCCAGACCATGCTCTTTTTTAAACCATTTCAAACGTTCATTATGGGCAAGCTCGGGGCAGGCTCGGGCGATAACAACCCATTCTTCGATTTTCTTGCCTGTATCATCTTCGATACCTTGTCGAACTTTAGCAAACCAATTCGCCTGCCTGGACGTGACGTTTTTGGGACTTGTCATTTAATCATGCCCTTGAGCTAAATGGAGGGAAGTTGTAAAAGCAGCACTCATGAAGCTACCTCTTCATGGATTGTTTTGCGAAAAGCGAGATTCAACTGCGACAAGAATTCGTCTTTTATCAGAACATCATGCCTTTCCATACCACTAAACCTTGACGCTTGTGATTTCAGATCATTTTCTATAAATGCATTTATTTCTGGAATTTTGTCTCCAGTGCCAAGCTCAGGCGTATCCTTTTTTAATAACAGAAGCTTGGCTATTGTCGGCTATATCTCATCTGGGGCCGCTACACCCACTAGCTTTTCGAACTCTACTGGTGGCGCATCCAAACCAGCTTCTATATAACGAACTGCCAGTAGCGGCATTAGCACATAAAAAACTTTTTTTAGTTTCACTTTCTATTCAACTATACCGGCTCACTCACATGCAACCTCGAAGTCTACATGGTAGTGTTCGTCATGACGCACCCATGACCTCTTTTTCGAGAATTGAATATGCTTCTTGAGATAAACCCCATACTCCGTTTCATATAGTTTTGGTTGCAATTCAGGCGCAAATATTACGCGCCAAATATCATGACCGTTTTTGGTTGCTTGCTTGTGCAACTCGACTATATGCGCTGCCAAAGCACGAAAATCGATACTGTATTGCTTGTATTGATTTTTAGAGTTAAATTCAATGTTGTAACCTAGCTTATTCAGCGCATTCGTAGGCAGATGCACAGACTTCCCGCTTTTATTTGTTACCGGAACCATGAAATCTACGGACAAACCATTTTGATGAGTTTTATGAGGCTTGAATTCGCCACCATTTTTTAATCCTGTTTCGGCGTACTTGTATACTTTATCGGGTTCCGTGAATTCCAGTGATTTATACGAGTCTACTATTATTTTTTTAACTTCTGAATGAACGTAAGTTCTGCCTGCAATACGCGCCGCCAAACTATACCCAACGTAATTCGCACCTTTTTGTGGAAGCTTCACACCGAAGGTGAGAGAACCGCTGCTGGTTGTGCCATAACACGTACTTGGCTCTGCCAAACCAATTACAGGTAATAGAGATAGAACAAGCAGTAAGGCTCTCATGTCTTTACCTTGTGCCAATGCATAGATTAACGGCGACGGACAAAACGATGGGCTGTGAAGAGGAGCGAACCCAGCCAGACGAAGTCATCGTTTTGTACGCATCTGTACGCATCTGATTAATCGATACTCTCAATTAACATCCATTGACTCTTTATTAATATCCATTGGTTTTAGGCACGAGTCAGTTTGTTTCTGGCATTTAGGTTTAATTTTTCGCTAATAAGGCACAGGATACGCCAGACCCAGCTTGACTGGATAATGCACCAAGCTTGTATAGGGGGATATGTTCCGTTATCTCAGAAGTCCCCTAGCCCCCGTAGCCTCGATTATTAGCCAGTTACTTAGAATGATAAATAATACCAATTATATACCTTTACAGGCTTATCAAGCAATAAAAAAGGATTTTTATCCCTTTTTATATTGACAGCGCAAATAAAAGGGATCATTATCCCTTTCCATGAGCGAAGGCATCCCCAATCTACTCACCAACGCAATCCTGCGCATCCTGCGGCCGATTGCCCGTGTCCTCATCCGTCATGAGGTTTCCCACGCACAATTTTCCGACTTAGCTCGCCTGGCATACGTGCAGGCAGCAAAAGCACATTTCGGTATCAAAGGGCGGAAAATGACGCACGCACGAATGGCCGTACTTACAGGCCTAAGCCGTAAAGAAGTCAGCCGTTTGTTGAAAGTCGACGAATCAGAGGTGACCTCAACCAATACACGTAACCGCGCCGTTAGAGTGATCGATGGCTGGTTGAAAGATCCAGAATTTCAGACAAACGGTAAGCCCAAGGATTTACCACTAAGAGGCGAGACAGGAAGTTTCGCAGCTTTATGTACACGTTACAGTGGTGATGTATCACTTGGAGCCATCGTCGACGAGCTTGAACGAGTCGGCGTTGTAAAACGACCAAACAAAGACACTGTTGTCATGGCGTCATATGGCTACATACCTCATGCAAACGAACTTGAATCGGTGCGTATCTTTTCCATTTGCGCAGCAGATCTTATGCTCACCGGTATACACAATCTGGACTCAGACCCTGAGCAACGCCGATTTCAAAGGCAATTAACTTACCCAAATGTCCCCAAGGCAGTTGCTGAAGAATTTCAAATCGAAGCCGCCTTTCAGTCGGAGCAGTTGTTAGAGAATTTAAGAGAATTTTTAGCTTCACGAACGTCCGGTCAATCACATACCCTCACCGCTGACACCGCACATAGAGTCGGACTTGGCATTTACTATCACGAAAGGAAAAACGTGGAAATCAACCACGAAAGACAAGGAAAAGATGAAAATGAAATACAGAAATAACAATAACCTCAAGCATTTAATAAGTGCATTAACGTTAGTTACTTTAAGTGCTTGCTCTGGTACCAGCGATTCACCAGATGAAGACGACGTCATTATAATGGGAACGGGTATTTTCCTCGAAGGTACGGCAACCAGTAACAAACTATTTGCATCTAATTCAGTTGAAGTTAGAGCCAGCTCTGGAGAACGATCAACCGGCACTATCGGCACCATGGGACGCTACTCAATTGACATGACAGCAGGTACAGGCCCTTGGTTGATAAGAACAGATCTTGGTAACAATGATTACCTGTACAGCATAGCGGCTGATACATCTGTTGATACACAAGTGCAAAATATACACAGCTACTCTGATGCGGTTGTACGCAGTTGGTATACAAGCCGGAATTTAAATATAGATACAGTGTTCCAGTCAGCTGGTGCCAATAATTCCATGCCGACACTGACACAAATTGACGCTATCTACAACATACTGACCAGTGTGGTTACCGATGTCATAGACAACTACGGCATTTCTGGTATCAACCTTAATACCATTCCGTTTGTTGCTAATGGTGGGGACGTTGACGATTTCATACTGCAGAACCCCGTTATCCGAAACGAAGACAGCATTAGCATTGTTGTCTTTGACCCTTTGAATAACACCACGTCGGTTGCTGTAGATAACTTTGAATTGACCAATGATCTCACAACTGCAGATACTGCTTCGCCATCAGCCGCACGCGCGTTAAGAGCCCTACCCTCTGCTAGTGATGAAATTACTTTAGTGTGGGATGTTGCGACAGACAACGTTGGGATATCGCGTTACGTCATTTCACGCAATGGGCAAGAAGTAGCGACCTCTCCATACCCCGTATTTGTTGATGGTGGACTGACCCCTGGAATGACTAACAGCTATAGTGTTGTCGCAATCGATGCAGCTGGAAATCGCTCTGCTCCAACCGCAATGGTCAGCGCAGCACCATTGGCAAACCTTGATACCATCGCACCGCCGGCACCTGCCAGTGTGCTAATCGATACACGTCGCGGCTCTCTGGATTTGGAATGGTCTTTAACAGATGTAAGCGATGTTGCAAGCTTTGTTATCAGCCGAGGTATAGGACCCAGCGCGTTGTCTGAACACGCTAATGTGACATCCACATTCTTTTTTGATGAAGCCGTTAATGCCGGTATTCAGTACTGCTACACCATCAGTGCTGTAGATGCCAGTGGAAATGCCTCAGCCGAAGTTGGGCCGGTCTGTGCAATCGTACCTGGCGAGACTGTCAGTGGTGACACCAGTACTATAGTCGCCATGCCAACGCCAACGCCAACTGATGGCCTAAGCGCACCACAAGTGGATGTATCAGCGATCCCCTGTACCACAGACTTTCCAACCACAAGAGTCACAACCGACACAACAATACCTGCTGGTTGTTATCTTGCCGCCAGCGACATATTAGTCATTGAACCTGCAAACCTGACCTTGGAACCAGGCGTTGTTATCAAGTTTTTCACAAACCGCCGGCTGACTATTGGTAGCGGTGGAAGCATCACTGCACAAGGTACTGCATCCGACCCAATTGTACTCACTGGACTTGAAGCGACACCAGGCCATTGGAACGGACTCTGGATCAACTCATCCAGCGCAAGAAACTCACTGGACCATGTACAGATTGAATATGCAGGAAACGCTGCCAACGACTGGGGCGGCCTGCACTTTACCTCGCTCGGGACCGATAGACGTCTGGCCATGTCGAATTCCACACTCCGATTCAACGAAGGCCCGGGTATGAGCATTGATCAGCAAATGCCATTGTCATCATTTGACGGCAATCGGTACACTGGCAATGCGGTACCTGTTTCCACCATTGCCAACCAGGCATTCGTGCTCGACAAGCGCAGCCTTTACACGGGTAACACGCTTGACGCGGTCATAGTAGACGGCGACATTATCAGGACAGACTTGATGTTCCCTGCACTTGCAGTGCCTTATCACATCGTCAGTGATCTTTCTATATTCGATGGTAATTTCAACGTAGAACCTGGCACAAACATCAAGTTTGCTGAAGGCACGGAATTGTTTATGACATCCAATGGCAATGAAATTGTTGGAACGGCAGATGCGCCCATTACCCTTTCGGGCATTATTGAAACAGCAGGAAGCTGGCAAGGTATATCGTTAAATTCGGTTGACGATGCAGTACTGCGCCATGTCGTTATTGAGCATGCTGGCGGAGAGGATCAAAATGCAACTATCGAAATGCGCAACTCTAAGCGTATGGTTTTTGACAACGTGACGATCAGCAATGGCCAAGGTGTGGCTATATCGTCGCAGTCTGATGCAAGCATTTCCGAATTCACCAACGTAACCATCACGGGTAATGACGGCATCGCCGCTGTGAACCTGTTCGTAGCACAGTCTTTTAACAACCCAGGGAATTTTCTTGGCAATGCCTCCGACACGGTCGTAATTAACAGTGCTCTGGTATTTGACGAAGACGCTGTTTTATCCAACTCGCAAATTCGATATGAAGTCGATAGCATAAATTTAAGCGGATCAATGTTAACGCTGGGAGCTGGGGTGTCATTATTTATGAGAGAGGATGCAGACATTTTAGTGAATGCTGGTTCATCTATAGTAGCCAATGGCACAGCGGCTCAACCAATAGCCATTGTCGGGCTGGAATCTACACCAGGGTTTTGGAATGGAATAGATTACTCCGTTACAGCAGGAGAGATGAACCTGTTCTCGCACACTCGAATTGCAGATGGTGGGGGTCAATTTGATGCAACTGCTGCCAACCTGACACTGGCTTGTGCAGTAGGATCGCAGATGACTATTGATAACAGTCAAATTGAAAACAGTGCAGGCTTCGGTATATTTATATCAGCAAACAATTGCACAGTCGATATTGATGCAGGCACAACCTTCATGGGTAACGCACTCGGTGCAACCAACTAAGATAGTTGGATAACCCCGATTACCACTGGGCTCTCACATTGTTTAGCCTGGTGGTAATTGGGATAGCCCATAGCAATTTTTAACCTTACAGCTCTTATACGCACCGCCCTACCCAGCTCAGCAGATCTATATCATCACCCTCATACCCTGCTGATAACTCAGGCTTCATCCTTTTTAGAATTATAGATCCCTTGTCTGCTGCAGCGTTCAGGTGCAGTACCTTCTCAAAGACGCCCTTGAGATTATTGACATTACTGTTATTCTGAGACCAAAGAATAAAAAAACTACGGCTGATATGAACATAACCAATAAAATAATACCCATTATATTGGCATGCCTTGGAACGCCAACACTTGCATCAGATGCGTGTATTTTTGCTGTACCCGGTGGAGAGCCAACTCATGAGCTAGAAAGACGCCAGACAGACAGAATCGTACGCAAACCTACCGTTGTTCCAGGATTCAATGGTTTTGTAATGTATCCATCCAACCGAGCAAAGGAATCTGCTTTACTTCACTTTAACGGAAAAGAAATTCTTCCCATAAACCGTGACTTTCCTCGTCGAAACGGACATACGAGAACCCCTCAATTTACGCCAGCAATAGATGGAAAGGCATTTGGTTTTGGGTCATACCCAAGAGCTATATTCGAATGGAATGAGAGCAATAAAGTTTGGACCCCAATAGATCGGACACGAGACTACAAAAAAGCACGATACGATTCTGGAAATGGAGAAGTATTCGTATTCGGGAAGAATCAATTTTTCACTTTAAGGAAAAGTAAAGATCCAGACTTAGAGCAGCTGCAAAATATCCAGAAAATATTATGTAGCAACCCTTATAAAAACTGTGATCTTTTATCGGTTCGAACGCACAAAGAAAATTCAATCCGCTTTGCTACATTTGGCGGCGGGTTGCACACTAACTCAGTTTGGGCTCGGTTGCGAGATGGCACTTGGAAGGAAGTTGCTATTCCATCTGAGGTCCATCTTTTA
>CALHRQ010000173.1 GCA_938038175.1 uncultured Granulosicoccaceae bacterium
CCGTATCAGTGTTGATTTCAGTATCCAACTCCCCCAATGCATCAAGTTCAGTGCTGGTGGCTGGATCACTGCCACCGCCGCCGCCACAAGCACTTAACGAAAGTAAAATGGCTGCAGCAACGGGTGTATATATTGAATGTATTTTCATTTTATTCCTTGTTTGGTTCTCAACATCAGTAGGCTGCTCTGTAAAATCTTATTTATAGAGGCCGCATTAACGGTTTGCATTTTAGATGCTGGACGTCTGTTCACCGTGAATCCTGGTAAACCCAGAAAACGCGTTTCTGGCCAACGATATCAGTGAATACCAAAGCAGATGGCACCCACTAGACCAAAGGATAGGAAATCTGCCAAAAAATAATATACTCATCACCGATTTAGCAGAGCTGAGGAGGCACTTTTGTGACACTGAACTTACCGTATATAAAGACATCCTAGAAATAGCAATCTGACTGTTAGAGACTAATAGCCAGAGCATTGACGTACCGCACTACCTACTTGTGCGTGAATATTGCAGCACAGCACCCGCCGGATTGTTAAAATTGATCATGTTTTCGCTAAAAGACAAAAAAATAGTTCTCGGTATCTCAGGCGGTATTGCCAGCTACAAGAGCGCCATATTGGCTCGTCGGTTAATCGATGCTGGGGCAGAAGTTCGCGTCATCATGACATCAGGTGCACAAGCGTTTATTACCCCGCTTACCTTGCAGGCATTAACGGGCAATCCCGTACATACCGATTTACTGGACACAGCAGCAGAAGCTGCCATGGGCCACATAGAACTGGCACGCTGGGCAGATCACATTCTTATTGCACCGGCTAGCGCCAATCTCCTGGCAAGGTTGGCCAATGGCTTTGCAGATGATTTGCTTACCACCGTTTGCCTCGCTTCAGAAGCTTCTTTATTTCTAGCGCCTGCCATGAATCGTGTGATGTGGCAAAACCTGGCGGTGCAAAACAATGCGCGCAAACTACTTGAACGTGGCGCAACGATGTTTGGCCCCGATGAAGGTGTACAAGCCTGTGGTGAAACAGGTGCTGGCAGAATGCTTGAGCCTGAAGCTATACGCGATATGCTGATCGATAAATTGGGTATCGAGCCAGGTGATAACCGTCAGACCATTTTAACAAAACCACTATCCACATCAGCAACTGAATCATCCGCAGCTAATCAGCCCAGCGCCTATGCAACACATCATCGGTCGCTACATGGCCTTAATATTGTTATTACCGCAGGCCCAACGGTCGAGCCCATCGACCCTGTTCGGTTTATCAGCAACCGCAGCTCCGGAAAAATGGGCTTTGCTATCGCATCCGCTGCGATAAAACAAGGTGCTAGCGTCACATTAATCACAGGCCCGGTCGCCTTACAAACACCAGGCCTAGTGAAACGCATTGATGTCGAAAGTGCGCGTGACATGCACAAAGCTGTGTTGGACAATATCCCAAAGGCCGATATTTTTATTAGCGTTGCGGCTGTAGCCGACTACCGCATCGATCAGATAGCAGAAGAAAAAATTAAAAAGTCTGACCCTGGTATGACACTTCAACTGGTGCGCAACCCCGACATTCTCGCAAGCGTTGCAGCCATGCCCGAGCGTCCATTTTGTGTAGGCTTTGCTGCTGAAACACAATCGGTTGAAGAGTATGCTCGCGGTAAACTGGATAAGAAAAAACTCGACATGATCGCAGCCAATCATGTAGGCCAGGCCGGAGACCCTGTGTTTGGCTCAGATAACAATTCTCTTGATGTGTACTGGGCTAATGAGGGCCATCATCACATTGCACCAGCGCAAAAAAAACAGGTTGCGGCAGAATTGCTGGACATCATTTCTGAACGGCTAACTGAGTCAAGGCATTAAACACGACAGATAAGCAATTAAATAATCGCTCAGGCTGTTTGGATCAGCAGTGCCATCGCCCATTTTGCCTCTTCAAAATAACGACCTCTCAAGGCTGTGTATAACAAGGGCTTACCCAGCTCCATAAAACCAGCACGCTATACAACTTAACAGTACCCCAACTGGCAATATTGGTTAGAATCGTCACGAATCCTTTGTGATGATGAACAGTGCATGTCTGCAATTGACTATAAAATTCTCAACCCGAAAATAGGCAGTAGCATCGAGCTGCCGAGCTATGCCAGTGATGGTTCAGCCGGGCTCGACTTACGTGCCTGTATTGACGAAGACCTGGATATCACACCAGGCGACACCCATCTGATACCAACAGGTATTGCCATTTACATTCGTGACCCGGGACTGGCAGGCCTGATAGTGCCTCGTTCTGGCTTGGGACATAAACACGGAATTGTTCTGGGCAATCTCGTTGGCCTTATCGACTCAGACTACCAGGGACAATTGTTTGTATCCTGCTGGAACCGAGGCAGTAATCTCTACACCATATCGGTTGGCGAAAGAATCGCTCAGCTTGTGATCGTACCGGTAGTGCAGGCGCAATTTAATCAGGTGGAATCGTTTGAAGAAAGTGAGCGCGGTGAAGGTGGCTTTGGATCAACTGGCCGTCGTTGAAGCAAGACAATCCAGGCACCGCTTTTTAGCCTTCAGCGCCACTAAAAAGTTGTAAATTCGGATGTGACTGTGTATACCTGAGAACACACTTTATTAGCCATTCAGGAATCGCTTGTACAGATGAAACTCACTTACGCCGCTGCCTCTCCTTTTGTACGTAAAGTCATGGTCGTTCTCGAAGAGGCGAATCAAAGTGACGCTGTAGAGCTGATAGATGGTTTTGGTTCTCCGGTTGCTCCTAATGACAATGCTGTTGCCGCTAATCCTCTGGGCAAGATACCGTGTCTTGTACTTAATGATGGTACGTCGCTTTATGATAGCCGCGTTATTACTCGTTATCTCGATGAACACTTTGCGCTTTCACTTTATCCTGTTGACGAATCTCGCTGGGCTACGCTTACTCTGGAAGCGCATGCCGACGCTCTACTTGAGGCAGCCGTCTTATGTGTGTACGAGCACCGCTGTCGTGATGAAGATGATCGTTCGAGTGCATGGCTTGAAGCGCAGCAAGGCAAAATCGAACGTGCCCTCGATGCAATTGAGAATCAATGGATGCCTTACTTGCAAGGCGATATGACGATCGCGCACATTGGTGTTGCCTGTGCAATGGAGTATCTTGAATTCAGGCAAGAGATGGGAGGCTGGCCTGCTTGGCGAGAAACACATCCCAAGCTGGATGCATGGTCGAAAGTGTTCGCAGCTCGTCCTTCGATGAAAGCGACGATTCCCACCGTTTAATCAAACTGGCCATCTAACCCGCTCGTTGTACTATCCTGAAGTATTCGCACATCTGCACTAATATCTGCATTGAATGCGTTGCTTTATCTGCCTCCTTAGTTGCTGAAACCAAAGCATCTAAAGAAGCAGATGAGCTTCACAGCAACACGTCAATTTAATGACCGAACTGCCCCGTTTCGGGGCATGAGAGTTGCAAAAACAGCTTATTAACGGCTAACGCGCCATTTTGCGCAGCAGTAAGCCAATGACAGCAACACAGCAAAAAGGATTAACAACGCCATGAAAATATCACCCGCCATTTTCCGTGCTTACGATATTCGAGGAGTGGTAACCGATACGCTCACTGCGGAAGTGGTGCACGAAGTGGGTCGCGCCTTTGGCAGCGAGTGCCATGAACGTGGCGTCAAAACGGCAGTTGTGGCTCGTGATGGGCGCTTATCAGGCCCTGACCTTATTGCCGCACTCAGCGCCGGCATTAATTCCACAGGAGTGGATGTTATCGATATTGGCATGGTGCCAACACCCGTCCTGTACTTTGCTACTTACCACCTTAAAACAGGCACCGGCATCATGGTCACCGGTAGCCATAACCCACCAGAATATAACGGCCTGAAAATGGTTTTAGAAGGTGATGCGCTTTTTGGTGATGGCATTACAGCACTCTACGACCGACTTCAAAGCGGCACATTGCATTCTGGTAGTGGTTCGCTTAGCAAACAAGATATTTTGCAGGACTATCTTGATATTGTGCTAGCTGATATCAAAATAGAACGCCCAATGCGCATCGCCTACGATTGCGGCAATGGAGTGGCTGGCGCTGCAGCACCACAGCTATTTGATGCTCTCGGTTGTGATAGCACTTCCATGTTTACAGAAGTTGATGGCAACTTCCCTAACCATCACCCCGACCCAGCCAAACTTGAAAACCTTGAAGACATAATCAAGGTGGTAAAAGATGAAAAACGCGAAGTGGGTCTGGCCTTCGATGGTGATGGCGACCGTGTGGGTGTTGTTGATGACAAGGGTAATGTCATATGGCCTGATCGGCAGATGGTTTTATTTGCTCAGGATGTACTGTCCAGGAATCCGGGCGCACGCATCATATACGACGTTAAATGCTCAAAGGTATTGCCAGATGCAATTAGTGCGGCTGGTGGCGAACCCGATATGTGGAAAACCGGACACTCTTTTATCAAAGCGCGCATAAAAGAAACCGGTGCGTTACTGGGTGGCGAAATGAGTGGGCACATCTTTTTTAAGGAGCGCTGGTACGGTTTTGATGATGCTTTGTATGCCGCCGCACGTTTGCTCGAAATATTATCTAAAGATCCTCGCCCTGCCAGTGAAATTTTTGGGCAAATCCCGGACAGCATCAATACACCAGAACTTAATGTGGTGTTAGAGCGTGATGGTGCACAACACGACTTCATCAAAGCGTTTGTTAAAAACGCCAAATTTGAAGGTGCGAAACTAACCACGATAGATGGTGTACGTGCTGATTTTGAGGATGGCTGGGGCCTGGTACGAGCATCCAATACCACACCCTCACTGGTTATTCGATTTGAAGCCAGCACAGATGCCGCATTAAAACGCATCCAGGACGAATTTCGGGCTACTATGACGGCGACAGACGCAAGCGTCGAAATTCCGTTTTAGCATTTCAAGCAGCAAGGCATGACAACTAACTCTGACAACAATTCGGGTCCAGCCAATCTGGACCCGGCAAAACAAGACTCATCCAAAGCCAGTACTGATAATAAAGCACCAACCAGCGTTGACCCGGTAAAAGCCAGGGAGACAGCGCGGGTGCTTAACGAAGCGCTCCCCTACCTGCAGCGCTTTACCGGGCAAACGGTTGTTATCAAATATGGTGGTAACGCCATGACTGACGAAAAGCTCAAGCGTGGTTTTGCACAAAATGTCGTTATGATGAAACAGGTCGGCATTAACCCTGTTGTTGTGCATGGCGGTGGGCCACAAATTGGTGAGCTTCTTCAACGCCTCGATATTAAAAGCGAATTTCTGGATGGTATGCGCATCACGGATGCTGCGACCATGCAAGTGGTTGAGATGGTGTTGGGCGGCCTGGTTAACAAAAGCATTGTATCGTTACTTAATCAGGTAGGTGGCAAAGCCGTTGGCCTCACAGGCAAAGATGCAAACCTCATTCAAGCAAAACCATTACACCTGCCCGGCCGCGCAGAAAATGCACTGGGCTACGTTGGGGAAGTCAGTCACATCAACACCAGCGCTGTCAGACGTCTCCAAGAAGATAATTTTATTCCAGTCATTGCACCTATTGGAACTGACAATCATGGTGCAAGCTATAACATCAATGCTGACCTTGTGGCCAGTGCGATGGCAACGGCTTTGCAAGCTACTCGCTTACTGTTGCTGACCAACACACCGGGCATCCTCAACAAAGAAGGTGACTTATTGACGGGTTTAACACCGCCACAAATAGATGCGCTAATCGCTGACGATACTATCCAGGGTGGTATGCTGCCCAAAGTGCAATGCGCTGTTGATGCAGTTGCCGCAGGCGTTGGTAGTGTTCAAATTATTGATGGGCGTGTAGAACACGCTGTGTTGCTTGAGCTATTCACGGATCAAGGTGTTGGCACCTTAATCAAGGGTGCT
>CALHRQ010000174.1 GCA_938038175.1 uncultured Granulosicoccaceae bacterium
GGTATTAGTTTTATACCCGCGATGATTGGCATGTTTGCAATTTCTGAAGTCATACGGTTTGTGGTCTCTACAACACCGGCCGAAACGGTTGTTCAACAGCCGATAAAAAGAGTGTTCGGAGGCCTTGGGTCTGTACTGTCAAAATACAAGTTAAACGTTTTCCGAGGTGGTGCAATTGGTGCGGTTGTGGGTATTTTGCCTGGCGCAGGTGCCGACATAGCTGCCTGGATTTCGTTCGCTGTGTCAAAACGCTTTTCAAAAAACAAGGAAAAGTTTGGAACTGGGCACGTAGAGGGCTTAGTGGATGCAGGTACAGCAAACAATGCGGGCCTGTCTGGTGCCTGGGTCCCTGCTTTAGTGTTCGGTATTCCGGGCGATTCTATAACCGCGATCGCCATCGGTGTCTTGTATATGAAAGGTATGAATCCTGGCCCAACTGTTTTTCTGAACCAGCCAGAGCTCATTCATTCGGTATTCATTGTTTTCTTTTTAGCAAACCTGGCACTTATTCCGCTAGGGTTTATTGCCATTAGATTCTCCCGTCAAATACTTCGAGTTCCAAGAAATGTCTTGATACCCATCATACTGATGTTTTGTATTGTTGGTTCATTCGCCATAAACAATACCGTGTTCGGTGTAACGGTCATGCTTGTTTTGGGTGTACTTGCTTATTTTATGGAAGAAAACGGGTTTCCAGTTGCTCCAGCTATCCTGGGTATGGTACTCGGAACGATGCTTGAAGATAACTTCATGTCATCAATGATTAAGGCTGATGGTGATCTAATGGGATTTTTCTCAAGGCCAATCGCAGCAACACTTGGTGTTATCGTGATTGCCTTGTGGATGTATCCCTTGCTGCGTTTTCTGTATAAAGCTGTGCGTGAATCACGCCATTAGTGCTTATAACCAAGCCGCGCAATTCGATCTGACATCGAACCAACGTTAATTATCCATTTGGTTAAATTCGTTTACCTCTTGCAGATCAGGTGCCGACCAACCACCACCTGAACGTGTGCATTTCAATGCTGCAGCTACATTTGCAAATTTCACTGCACTTAATTCATCGACACCCTGGGCCAGTTGCAGTGTAAAGGCACCATGCCAAACATCGCCCGCTCCCAGTGTGTCAACAGCTTTGATATTTGGAGTGGGAATGGTCATCACCTTATTATTTTGCAGCACATGAGTACCGTTTTCCCCATCGGTCACACAAACCCAGGCAGAGAATGCTGAAGCCGCTTTAAGTAAACCTTCAGAGACTGCATCTGTTGAGGCGAACTGACTCAAGCCCTGCCGGGAAAAAGCGATGTGTGTTGCCAGCGCCATGACCTCTTCAGAAACTGGAGATTCGGCATCTACTACACCCGGCAAATTCCTTGACTTTGCATATTCGAGAGAGCGTATGGAAGCCTCAATCCATCGGGCATCAACTAGCACTGCATCTGGTGAAGAGCTGAAGCAAAAGTTATCTGAAAATGCTTCTGGTGATTGATTGCGGTAGTTTAGAATTTGCCTTTCACCGGCAGAGTCTAACGCAATGCTTGACAGTGGAGTCTGCGTATTTTTATCCACAATCACATTGGTGTGATCAACGCCCACCGAAGCAAGAGATGTAAGAATGTACTTCCCAAAGTCATCATCACCTATTTTTGCCACAATGCAACCGAGGCCACCCAGGCGGTTAATTGCCACGGCAGCGTAACAACCTCCACCACCACAATGTAAAGTTACGTTGTTGGCAAGGTACTTTACAGCATGGGTCGGTACCGAATCGACCTCAAAAATAACATCGGTAGTGAGTAAACCACACACCAATATTGAGGTATTGGGATTTTTAATCACAGGCCCGAAACAGTAAGTCGTGAGTGTGGATGAGTTAGTTAACTTGAACTGTATAAGTAAAAGATGATCCATCCCCTGCGCCAGGATTACCAGGGTCTTTCATTAAAGCAACTGTGGGTCGGTATTTCCCAGGTTTACTGCCACCGGTAAACTGTAACATCAACATGGAACCACCCCAGCGTTTACCCGGTTTTTCCGCAACCTTTTCAGTCAAAACCGACAGCATTGCTATGCCATCTTTCTCAAGACTTCTTAGCTCCTGGCCAATTGCGCCTTCAGGTGCATTGGCAATGACACCACCGACGATTTTATCTTTTGTTGGATCAAGAGCACCATCACCATTGACGTCTTGTATCACCAAACCACCATTGTAACGTGACAGGGTCTCTGGTTTTGCAAAGCCTATCGCTTTAAGCTGTTGTGTAGAGAGAACGCCCAGGTTTTCCATTCCACCCTTAAAAGCATAAAGAGTGTCAGTGTCGCCTGGAGCAGATTGACCATAAACCATGAATGTCAGCGGAAGCGTGTTTTTAGTTTGGCCGAGAGTGTCACCCGGTTTAATCGTTTGCCAGTTGTGATTGCGCATTTTTTGGGGGAAATTGGTTGGAAGCATTTGCGCAACTGGAGCATCAAGAAAATCAATTGAAGCACTGCCAGAACTAACAACAGAGCCCTCTTTGTCTTTTATTCGAACAACAATTGTTCCCGTATCCCCGCTATTCAAAAATGCACTTTGCTGAAAACCAATATGTATGACCTTAATGCCACGATTTATAACAGGATCACCTTGAGCGCCCGGTGCAGGGGATACTATATTTTCGGCAACCAGGCCAGTAGACTCAGTTGGTACGATCGCAAATGTATTTTCATTGCCCCCCTCTTCAACACTATATCCAATTGCCTTGCCAGGCAGACCCTGCTGTGGGGCCCCCGTAACCATCATGATCGCAGATTGTGTTAAGTCTATCGCCCAATCACGTTCATAATCTCCGCCCATTTCAATTTCCAATCGACCACCGGCTGGTATGCCATAGCCAACAACGGCAGGATCCATGAATTCAATACCAGGGGCATTCTCAGACTGTAAATAAACATTAACGCCAGCACGGGTATTCTTAACCGTACCGGTGGCAGACAAAGGTGCGTTAACAATGGTACTGACAATACCTTCAGCAAGAAGAGTGGTGGGTATCAGTAATAAAATAATGATTGATGCAATGGATAAATGCTTTAACAAAGGAATTCCTCCAACTTTCGATTGATTGTGGTGCCGACCTCTATGCTACTGAATCGACATTCTTTATTAAAAAATACACTCTTAAGCACGGCACGACTGCTTTACTGCGGGGACGCTTCACCACAGAAACGCTTTACAAAAGCAAATACTAACAACAGCACACACCGTTCGCAGCACATTTTTACCACTAAACTGCTTCTGAACTGGATAGTTTGATCATTTACTTTTGAGGCTCCGGTAACAACGGTAACACACGCAATATCACTAAACACAGTAAAACAGCTACCGCCGAGCCGCCTGCACTTAGACCCCATTCCCACAAGGTTGGCGAATATACCGGAATACTCGCATCGCCAAAACGACTAATAATGATTGTCTTACCTGGAAATAATACCTTTGGGGTACTTTGTGCCCCGACAATCACGACATATAAAAGTACCAGACAACCTATAAACGCGAATATCGAACTGATGATTAATCGCTGCGTGGCCGTTGCAAAGGGTCGTTTAATTAATACAAATAAAGGCATGGCGACACCAGCTAGGACATACCCGATCCAGAACATGCTTGAGTATATTCCGGATAAAGCAGGTTGTTGATTTTGGCTATATGATGGTACATACAGATTAAGCATGTAGTGCACGATGGAGAGACACAACAAAGTAAGTGAAAACAACATCAGTAATGTACACATGGAATGTAAAAGCTCATCACTTAGTAAGGTTGCATTCCAGCGTTCCAACATGGCCATGATCATAGCAAGTGCGCACAAGCCCATTACCAGCGACAATGCAATAAAAAGTGGTATTAAGAGAAATGAATCGAACATATTTCTGCCGACTAAAAAACCAAATATACAACCAGTGCCTGTTGTAAGTACCAAACGCCAAACAAAGGCGATACGTCCGACAACTGTAATATGATGGTGAAAGCGTTTTTCCATCATTACCGACAAATAGCAAACACAGACAAGTATGAATCCTGTGTATAGAATGATATTCCAGCTAAAGATAGAACGAAAATTGTAGTGAGTCATGGCTATGATCAAACGATCAGGGCGCCCCAGATCCAAAATTAATACAACAAGGCCGCCGACCAGTAAGCTTATTGCAAACACCACAGTAAAACGCGCAATCGGCTTATAATGTGAAAAATCAAACACTGATGCCAACGTTGCACCATTTAAAGCGCCTGAAGCCGTTACGATAAGGGCGACGGCGAATACATGTGGTAATCCCCATACCGTATGGTTGTCCATGCCTGTAATGATGTGTCCGGCCTGTTCCATTGTCGAAGCACTGTATGCTCCAAGAAGCGCTAAAGAGGTACACATTAACAACACCAACGCATAACTGACTTTAGCCGGCTTCAGCGTTTGGTAACGAAGGTGATCTATCATAAGTCGATGTACCTGACACCAGTATTAAGATGCAAGTCTGATCGAACCTCATGCGCCTGGCCTTGTTCGATCGCCAGTGAAATTTCACTTTCCGCATCATTGAGATCACCGAATAAAATTGCGCTATGCGCCTCGTTCGTGCATGCAACAGCACAGGCAGGCTGTTGATCTTCCTCAGCGTCAACTCTGTGCACACACAAGGTGCAACTCTCAACCGTACCCTTCCCTCGTGGTGCCCATGATTGTTGATCAGTGATCGGTTCATGGATAAAAGATCGCGCTTTGTACGGGCAAGCAAGTACACAATAACGACAACCAATACAAGTATGTTTGTTTACCAATACGATGCCATCAGCACGTTTAAAAGAAGCCCCTGTCGGACAAACATCCACACAGGGCGCTGTCTTGCAGTGTTGACACATCATCGGTAGCGAAGATAGCGTGCCTGTCAAATTATCCTGAAGATCTATTTTTCTAATCCACTGCGCATCGGTGTGATCATTGCCAGTACTGCTTATGCCATGTTCGGCGTGACAGCCTCGTACACAAGCATCGCAACCTGATGCGCACTTAGAAGTATCGATGAGTAGACCCCATCGGTGTTTACTTGAAACGGCATCAGACTTGATGCCAGTGGATTTTTTGTCCGCACCTCGAGCCACTGACAACAGCACAGGTGCAGCAGCTGAGACCACACCTAGCACACCAAGTCGTTTTAAAAAATGACGACGTGCCGTCTGTGACTTAGTTGGTTTTGATGAGGCTGTGTACATTGTGATTACGATAATACGTTTTTTTTTGCGAAACCATATTTTCCTGCTTAAAACTCAATAGCTGCTTATGAGGAATCCACTGAATATTCCTGGCACTGTTATTTTCAGCACTTTCATATTCATGCGCACGCCCAGCATTCTCAACGCTTGCAACATCTGGTACGGCCGCGTGACAACCAAAGCAATCTATTTTCACTGCCACAAAGGCATGACAGCTTTCACAAAACTGCTCCTTTGCATCGACTCGGATCGGTGTATTCTCGGCATCACGTTGAACATGGCAATCAACACATTCCACCAGGCTAAATGGCTCATCGCGAATACCACGAATCACCGTTTCATCTCGTTGGTGCACAAGTAGATCCATGTGATTTCGACGCATATAGTCAGTTTCCGCAACGCAGTGATCACCCTTGCCTTTAGGAATAACAGGGGTTTTCGTATCGCCAGCAAAACCAAATTCCACAACACCTGACCAGCTGAGAACAAAGACAAGCATCGAAAGTAGGCATTGTTGCGCTTTCACTGTTTTTCTCTCATCACTAGTGCTCTCTATCCATTACCAAGGCATCGCCGACCAGGCTATGTACGCTGATAATCTGATCCATCTCAAACCCATAGTATGGCAACACCTTTGAGAACTGGCTTTTACAAATAGCGCAAATAGCAGCCATATGCGTAACCTGATGTTGTTCACTCACCTCTTTTAATGCCTGCATACGAGGTAAGGCACCCTTTGTACGCAGTTCGATTAAATCATCGGTTAATAAGCCACCACCACCACCACAGCAG
>CALHRQ010000175.1 GCA_938038175.1 uncultured Granulosicoccaceae bacterium
AATTCCGAGAGCAATGCCAAGCCATTGCAGATGACTGGCACGTTCAGTACCTTCATGTAAGATCCATCCTGCACAAAGGGTGGTGAAAAGTGGCTGCATGGCAGATAAAAATGCCACCATTCCAGCGCTTGCACCAAACGTCATCGCGCCAACACTGCCTGCGAGGTAAATTCCGTGTGATAACAACCCGACCAAGGCGTGATCGAACAGTTCAGGTAAGGAGATGCGCGCTAGTGGTTTCACTGTGCTTAGAAACGCGATAAACAGCGATAAAGCGATTACTACCAGGAAGTATCGAATCGATAGAAAGGTGAAAGGACCGGAATAGCCCAAACCAAATTTTGCGCCAACCCAACCGGAGCTCCACAAAAGCACGAAAACCCCTGAAAGTGCGATCGTCCAGATTGTTGCACTTGATGATCGGCTACGAGGGATTTGATCAGCATGGGGGATATCTGAAGTGCGATGCTCTGAAGTTACCTCGTCATCCGTCGTTAAAAGTCGCTCTCTTAATGCGGTCGTGCTGGTTTGTGTGTCGTACCTTCGTCCGGTTCGTTGCCATCTCGTGGCCTTTCTCTGATTTCGCTGCCTGAGTTGGAAAGACGAATATAAAACAGATTCAGCCGAATCGAGCTTTAATACGTGTCCATCTTCTGACATGAATCTATCCTTATATACACTTGCGTAAACCCACTCAGGCAACGAAACTCGATCCAACTAGCGATCTTTTCGTCTACCGGTTCAGCCATGGTTTTAATCTCGATGCCGAATCATCGTTGATTCAGCAATTTTTTCTGTCACAAGGATTGTGGTGCCTAATTGTGAATTTGGGTATCGTTCGTGAGGATTACCTGACTCCCCCGAATGGGGGAGTGTGGGCGGGTTGTACTATCGTTATTGGTGGAGAGAAGAACACACCGATGTTCCTGAGTTCATTGCTAGTGCGTTTCTGGCCGTGCGCCGGTTGCTCCAGGGCGCGCTTGAGTACAGCTTCCTCAACAACCGGATCGTAACCGGCTTTTTAACGGCGGCTAGCGCAATTTGCTGTTTATCTTGAAAACAGAGCAAAATCAGGCGGCTTAAATTCGCTTACGGTCAAATCTAGGCAATCACAGCTAAGCGGGATGCAGCGTACGCAAAATTGCGTTGCGAAGTTCACCCGGCAGTACAGGCTTGCTGAGTAGCTCAAAGCCATCAAGGTTCATTTCGTCAATAAAATCTCTTGAGGTGTCACCCGATATCACCAATGCGGGGATGTGCTTGTTGTACTCATCGCGTAGATAGTCGATTACCTGAACGCCATTGTCACTGTCCTTCAATTGGTAGTCAGCAATGATAAGCATCGGATCAATATTGTCTGTGAACAGTTTGTCGAGCAACTCTTGTCGGCTTTGACCTGCCACCACTCTACATCCCCACCCGGTCAGTATTTCTTTCATCCCTTCAAGTACCTGCGCATTGTCATCGATGACAATCAAGGGCAAGCCGTGTAAGTCGGACGCATCCCATTGGGTATCTGGCTGCAGGATGCTGTCTGTATTGCCAATGGGAAGCGTTAACGTAAATTCAGTCCCAACGTTTTCTTGTGAAACCACATTGATTTTCGTGTGGGTCAAATCACACATCTTTTTGACAATACTTAAACCGAGTCCCAGCCCTGACGGGCTGTTGCCGTGGTTGTTTTCAACACGATGGTACTCTTTGAACACAAGCTCTAACTCAGATTCTGGAATACCGATTCCGGTGTCTCGAACACTCAGCAGAATTTGTTCATTTTCGATTTTCCATTCGACACGGATACTGCCGGCTTGTGTGAATTTGATGGCATTGGACACCAGGTTTCTTAAGGTGCGGTCAAGCAGCAACGGATCTGCCCGAACCGCTATCTGTGGGCCATTCACGGTGAATTCCAGATTGCGAGCGGTTGACTCAAATCGAAAGGGTTCGATTCGACTTGTAATGAAATCGTGAAGTTCAAAAACTTCGTCATTGACGTCGACGCGATCAGAGTTTAGATTGGCGATGTCGAGTAATCCGGAGAAAGAATGGTCAAGTGCTCGCAGCGAGACTTCCATGCTCTCGCGAATATTATTGCCTTCGTCGGTGGTAATATGGCTTTTGATCGCCTCAAGAAAAAGTCCAAACGCGTGCAGGGGTTGTCGTAAATCATGGCTGGCAGCAGCGATGAATTGGTCTTTATCGAGTAAGGATTGTTGCGCCAGTTGGTACAGTTGTACCGAATTGTTTCTTTCGATTTCCAACTCACTCACCAGCTTTCTGTTGCGATGCTGCTCCCGATAAAGTGTTGTTGCGTTTTGGCTGTTAGCATGTTGCAATCGGGTATGAACGAGCAAAAGGAACAGCAGCGTGAAGATAAATAGTAAATTTTGATTAGAATCTGAGATAAGAAGTAGGGAGATCGGAGGTATTGAAAGACCGATAAACAAAGAGATATAGACTGGCCAGTAATAAGTTGTAGCAGCGGAAAAAATTAAAATCACAGCAGCAAACACCAATAACAATTGTGTAACTGCAATCGTGCTGGAAGACTCAAGCATTAGTGCAAAGAATAGAAAGAAAGACCAGATAAATCCGGTAAAGAATCCAGCTACCCATACGAATACACGAAAAAAAGGTGATTCGGGAGGCAATAGGATCTTTTTTCTATAGAGAATAATGACTGCAGATTCAGACGCATGAATAATACATAGCGTTATAAACCAGATATCAACCAGACGTGTTTCCAAGTCACGTAACAACAGGTAGATAAGTGTAGAGGAAACAACCATAGCGAGAACACCGATACCGCATTCACGCATGACCATATCGATCTGATGTTTTTCCAAGCCTTGAATAGGCTGTTTAAACAGCTTTTGAACAAAAACTGACGAAGTGATATAGGACACCATAGTCGCACAACTTCCCTGCTAGTTTAGCCGTGTCAATCGTTAAGAATGAAACAAGCGATCCGTAGATGTTGGCAGTATAGCGAAGTTCGATGAGTACGCAAATTGCGGACGGTCAGTTTATAGTCTTCAAGCAGGTTTTGTGTTTTTGTAATCTGGGATAGTCCAGGAGCAGTTAACTTAATTGGTAGTTCGTGCAATGCAACTGGGTAAACTGTCCCGAGATTACTGACACTTCGGGGCTTTGTGCCCAGTATAATGTGTCCTTTTTATTACTAAAAAATCATTGAAAGAGAGGTATAAAATTTCTAGCTATAATCGTTTTTTTCTACCGAAAATAGGTTGTAAGTTTTGAAAGGATCTCCCTAGTTGTAACTCGGTAACTTCCCTGGCTGACGAAATATAGAGAAATTTTAAGCGTCGGAAGAATACTTAGTTGTATGTTGGTGTGTATGACCACCTTAAATCATAAATAACGGCGGATTTTGGGATTCTAAGGGTTTTTACAAACATTTTTTTAGATAGATTATGAAGCAATGTTAGCAAGTTTGGGTGGTCCGAACGCGTTGTTCCCATCCCCGTTCATACAAAGAAGGGGAATTCCTGTTCCCCATCTTGGTTATGATATATACCTTTTGCAGCTTTCGATAACGAAAACAATCAACTGTTTATCAGGAACACGTGATTACCGTCAACAACTACATGGCGCACGTTGCTTACGGCGATGTTTAAGGACTTGGCCGATTGTGCGAATTGCCTGGCTACACTGTCCCGGCTCCCCGCAAGAGCAGTTCGGATGGAAGCGCTCATTGCCGGCACGATATGACGCTCTGCGATCTCGGCTCTCACACCAAGCCCACCGCCAGCGATGTCACCCAGAAACCTCGCGCTTTTGAACTCGAAAGCAACACTGCCACGCCACGGAATGAGCCCTAAACGGATCTCCCACCTATTATTGTCAAAGCGAAAATCAGGCGCACCACTGTCCTCTCGGGCTTTAATGCAGTCTGAGCACATACCTTTGATATCAGGCTGATTGTTGTGCTCGAACACTAAACCAATTATCACGTCACTGCCTGAAAATCTAGCGTTGGCAGCTCTGAGATTGATATCTTCCACATAGTAACGTTTGTCACGAACTCCTCGAGTGATTTCCGGGATAGTGATCGGATAAATTTGCCCCAAGAAGCTCAAGGACGAACCTCCTGGCGCGTACCACGAAACATCATTGTTTTTATCAAAAAAACGTCGAGGCGTAAAATTGTCCAGTTTCACCCTCATATTACGTACCATGGCGTTTGCGGCGATAGTAAGTTCTTGCTTTGAAATTTTTGCCAGTCCCATGGATCGAGGATCAAGCGGTTCAAATTTCCATTTTTGCGCAGGATTACCATTCGCGTGCCAGGTCTTAACAGGCGTATTGATTCTTTGAAGGCCATTGTGAACGTCCAAACGCAGGCTCGGATTAAGCGCAGGGGCGAGAGTGTAGTAGTTGCCATCAACTTTGTGTAGCTGGTATCTCTGGGCGCTGCCTCTATTAAAAGGCCAGAAGTGCATGGTGGCACCAGCATTCGCATTTCCCCATTGCACATCGAGCGCTAGGTCGGACTTGTAGTTAACGAAAGAGAACGTACCATCCGAATTTCTCATCGCCTTCCAGATAGCTGACGGTCGATACTTACCCGCGGCATTTGATATAGTGACGCGTTTTTGTTGTTCGGCATTTCCATCCTGACCAGACATATAAAAGTTACCTACGCCGGATTTCATTAAATAGTATTGACCATGTCGAACTTCTGCAAATACAGTTGCTGAACAAGCAAGCAAACTAGCTACCGCACAGGTTTTCCAAAGCAGTCCCTTAAAGACTGATCCCATGTCCACCAAATTTCTAATCTTCATATCCATCATCCTTTAGAAAGTATTTTTTGAGCTGTAAAAACGAATGTGGTTAAACCACAAAGCAATTAGATCATTACCCTACTTAACAAAAACTGAATATTTCTTTTCAGGGCAGGGTATTGAAGTCTGTATCATTTCATGAATTCCTATCGCTCTAATGTAAACGAACTCAAACAACAACACTCGATCAAGATAAAAATCTGTTCGTTCAACTATCAGAAAAAGCAACACTCTTTATGTGGAACCATCCTCGACTTTGTATCTCTTCATGTCAGAAGAATTGTGGTGATTAACTGCGAATTTTGGTATCGCTCAGGAGGATTATGTGACTCCCCCAAAAGGAGGATATGGGCAAGGTGTTCTATATCTTTGGGCGAAGTTCTGGGCTATGAGCGCCCTACTTATCGAAGATTATGAAATGTTTGCAACCAGCCTGTGGTCGCTCCAGAGTGGCATAAATGAGATTGAAGCTGTCGCCAACAGACTGGTCGGACTAACCGAAATACTAGCAACGTGGCGCGAGTGTACTGCTTGATCACATCTTGCTGATCGAACAGCCCCAGCGTCCGGTATTGCGTTGAGATCACACATAAGTTATGCGCTGACGCTCTGTATGTAACATTAAACGAATGTGATATAAGAATTAGGAGACGATGTGGGTCGACACTTTACTTAAAATAAATTCTTAAAGCTAGTTTTACTGTATCGGGCAGAATGTCTGCGGATCTGATCTTTTGGGGCGTTCTACAAAAGCAGCATGCGTTTTAGCATACTCCCCCAGTTGCTGGCGACATCCTTCATTCCAGCTTTGTAACGGAAATTCGTACTCGATAACACTCTTGCCTTTACTGCTGATATCGCACCTGTAATAGGTTGATGGTCCATCACCAAAGCGGTTTCCGTTGCTCTTTCTTGCCTCGATTTTATAAATAGCACCGGCATTATCATCTGCTGAAATATCTATGCTACAGAAATCCGATTCCTCTGCATCTTTGTCTTTTGGTTTAAGGTAAATACTATTAATGTTACTCACTTTATATTCGTCAAAGTGGCAGGGGCACGCAAGTGTTTCAAAACAAGCCGCTAATTCGTCTTTTAAAAAATTCATTATGTCGAGGTGAGCTAAATCGTCACGACTTTTTGCATCTTTAGGCAAGTGATAAAATTCGTAGCCTACTCCAGTTTCCTCCTCTAGATAATCATCAGTAAAATATAACCATATCGAAGTCTCCAAATTCACGGTAAACGACCAGTCTTTTACATTAATATAACCATCCTCCTTTTTCAGATCGTGATAGTTGGAACCCTCATGGAGGTAGAGTTCATTAAACGACGAATCCGATACGACTTCGAAAGTACAATCACTATTGACGTTGACCGTTACTGGGTGTGTCTTTTTTGCCTGTGCTGTTGCAGGAAGGCTTGCTATAGCAAGGGCTACAATAAACGACCAAACGCCAGATAGTTTAT
>CALHRQ010000176.1 GCA_938038175.1 uncultured Granulosicoccaceae bacterium
AATATATTGAATATAAAGGATATTTAGCTTTTGCTCGAAAAGTGAACAGTTACACGAATTGACCTATAAAACCGGTACTTTTGCTTATTTTCTGATTTAATCCACATAGTTATCCACAGAAATTGTGGATAACGAAACCTCCGATAACACACGACTTTACCTGTTGGTTTATCTCTAACAGCAAACATATTATGTATACCGCATATTTACGGATTCTGAACTGACTAATACGGCCCTTATGACGCAGGAAACGCAAACGAAACCTTTTGTGCGTGTGGCCATTCCAACCCCTCTGCATCAGCTGTTCGATTACCGTTGGCAAAGCCCCTTCGCTGCGGTCCCAGGTACACGTGTAAAAGTGCCTTTTGGCAGGCGTAGCATGGTGGGGATAATCGTCAGCGCGGAGACCAGTTCAGATCATCCGCCCAATAAATTGCGAGCCGTGACATCCGTTATAGATCAGGAGCCACTGCTACCTTCTCAGATTATGTCTCTGCTGGAGTGGGCGAGCCGCTACTACCATCATCCTATTGGTGATGTCTTGTGTTCTGCGCTGCCGGTGTTGCTGCGACAAGGCAAACCTGCCGAGCTGGCGCAGCGCGAAACTTATTACCTTAGCGATGTTTCAGCTCTCCCCCCTTCAGCAAGCCGTGCTGCAGTCCAGCACACGCTCTACAGTATCTTGAAAGATGCGGCTGGTGCACCGGTTGACGCATCTTCGTTTGTTGCTATCAGCCCGCGCTGGCGCACTGCCATGAAGCCGTTGCTTGCAAAAGGTATAGCGGGTATGGCGCTGAGCACTGTGCTGCCGGAGAATAAAGCCAGTGATAAAGGCCCACTCTTGCAGCCGGAACAAGTGACTGCGGTTTCACACATTGTGAAGGCCTTAGGTTCTTTCTCTCCAATATTACTCAATGGCGTAACCGGTAGCGGAAAAACCGAAGTGTATTTGCGCACAATAGAGACTGTACTGGCTAACAACAAGCAGGTATTGATTCTGGTGCCTGAAATTGCGCTGACACCCCAACTCATGCGCCGTTTTCTAGGTCGTATCAATGGTTGTTTGGTGAGTTTGCATTCGGCTTTAAACCCAACCGAGCGTATGCAAAACTGGTTGCTGGCCGCTAATGGCCATGCAGATGTGGTTATTGGTACCCGCTCTGCTGTGCTAACACCCATGCCAGATCTTGGCTTAATCGTCATTGATGAAGAGCACGATGGCTCTTTAAAGCAACAGGATGGTTTTCGTTATCACGCTCGCGATCTTGCTATGCTGCGTGCGCGTGATGCTGGCTGCCCTGTGGTGTTGGGAACAGCCACGGCGTCGCTGGAGACGCTCAATAATGTAGCGCAGGGCCGTTATCAGGAATTGGTGTTAGCGCAACGCGCGGGTGATGCCAACCCTCCGATATTGGCTTTGCTGGATATTCGTAGACGTTCTCTTATTGAGGGTATGAGCGATCGGCTGCTGGCAGCAATAAAACAGCACCTGGAAGCTGGTAATCAAGCGCTGGTGTTTATCAATCGAAGGGGCTATGCACCAACGCTTCTGTGCAATGATTGTGGCGCTACAGCCGACTGCCAGCGTTGTGATGCACACATGACAGTGCATGCAGGACGCGCTCGCTTGCGTTGTCATCATTGTGGCTCAGAGCGTGCCGTGCCTGCTTGCTGTGAAACTTGCCAGTCCGAGCGGCTGGATCGAGTGGGCTATGGCACGGAGAGAATAGCGGCGGCACTCGAGGCACATTTCCCAAATGTGATGGTCGCAAGAATTGATCGTGATAGCACCAGACGAAAAGGGGCTTTACAAAAACAACTTGATCTGGCAACACGCGGTGAAGCAAAGCTTTTGGTGGGTACGCAGATGCTTGCCAAAGGACATCATTTTCCCGGTGTGACACTGGTGGGTGTGCTCGATGCAGACAGGGGTTTGTTCGGGACAGATTTTCGTTCGCTGGAACAAATGGGGCAACTGATTATTCAAGTGGCCGGGCGGGCCGGGCGTGAAAAAAAGCAGGGCACAGTCATGATTCAAACAAGACATCCGGATAATGTCATGATGCAAACGCTGGTCAGTGAGGGATATGCTGCTTTTGCAAATGCTGTACTCGAAGAGCGTCGCCTGGCAGCGATGCCACCCTATGCTTTTGTGGCTTTAGTTAGAGCTGAGGCAACTGATGCTGCATCACCACATCGCTTTCTTGAGGCAGTGTCGAGATTATTATCTGATCCACCAACAGCGGGTGTGTTTGTCATGGGACCGGTGCCAGCGCCAATGGAGCGGCTAGGTGGTCGATACCGAGCGCAATTGTTTTTACAGGCCGATAAGCGTTCCAGTCTAAATCATTGCCTGCAGCGTTTGACTGCAAACCCTGTCAAGATGCGTGAGGCGCAACACACTCGCTGGTCGATAGATGTGGATCCTGTGGATTTGTTTTAACGCGTTTGCGCTGTTTTCGATCAATTTGATTTTGGCAATACTAAAGTGTTGCATTTCTAGTGTTGCATTTCTAAAGAGTGCAATCGATGTGCTTATCGAAATTGACACCTCGTAACTTGAGAACTTTTAAAGTGTTAAACTCGACGGTATACATTTAATCGTTGTCTTTATCAACCGTGAAAGCACTCATCGAGCGGCATCTGGCCGCCGCTCTCGCAGCATTAAAAGTGTCTGGTCTCGTGCCAGAAGATACTCAGCCATCAATTGCGGTGACGCGTACACGTGATCCATCCCATGGTGACTTTGCTTCAAACCTTGCCATGATGCTGGCAAAGCCTGCTAAAAAATCCCCTCGTGATATTGCAGCGGCTTTAATAGATGCACTGCCCGAAAACAATGACATCAGCAAAGTCGAAATAGCTGGTCCGGGTTTCATCAATTTTTTTGTCGCCGATTCTGTAGCCAGTTCTGTGGTTGCCAATGTCCTGGAGCAAGGCGAGCAATACGGTTGCAGCAAAGTAGGTGAAGGGCAGCGCTGGCAAGTCGAATTTGTTTCAGCCAACCCAACAGGTCCACTGCATGTTGGGCATGGGCGCGGCGCAGCTTTAGGTGCCACCATGGCAAACCTTTTGAATGCGGCAGGTTTTGATGTACAACGAGAATACTACGTCAACGATGCCGGTCGTCAAATGGACATACTCGCCACCAGTGTATGGCTTCGTTATTTGAGCCACCACGGTGAGCAATTTAGCTTTCCTTCAAACGGATATAAAGGTGACTACATCAATGATATTGCGCAAAGCCTGAGTAGTGACGCCGGCACATCGTTAGTGCACCCGGCTGCCAGTGTGTTCGCAGCTGTGCCAGATGACGAGCCTGCAGGTGGTGACAAAGAAGCACACATTGATGCACTTGTCGCAAACGCTCAACGCTTGCTTGGAGAGACAGAGTATTTAAAAGTCTTTGATGTCGGACTTAACGCAATTCTTGATGACATCAAACAAGATCTATCTGAATTTGATGTGAACTTCGACAGCTGGTTTAGTGAGCGAAGCTTGCAGAATAATGTTATGCAATGTGTCGACAAGCTTGATAAAGCCGGGCACCTGTATAAAAAAGGCGGTGCAACCTGGTTTCGTTCTACCGACTTTGGTGACGAAAAAGACCGTGTTGTTGTGCGAGATAATGGGCAAAGTACATACTTTGCCTCAGATATTGCCTATATCAACAACAAGATCGAACGTGGCTTCGATAAAGTGTTGTATGTGTTTGGCGCCGATCATCATGGTTATACTGCAAGAATGTACGCAGCCTGCGAGGCACTTGGGCACTCACGCGAAAAATTAACATTTTTGCTCATCCAATTTGCCAACCTTTATAAAGGTGGCGAAAAGCTGCAAATGTCAACGCGCTCAGGTTCGTTCGTAACGATTCGTGAGCTGCGAGACGAAGTCGGCAAAGATGCAGCGCGCTATTTTTATGTGATGCGTAAGTACCAGCAACATCTGGATTTTGATCTTGACCTTGCAGTCAGTCAATCTAACGACAACCCGGTCTTTTATGTACAGTATGCGCATGCGCGTATCTGCTCTGTGCTTCGTAAGCGCGAACAGTTAAACATGAGCTTTGATCAGGCGGCAGGCCTTGCAGCGCTGGCGCGTTTAAAGGAACCCGAGGAAGCCGATTTGTTAACGCAGTTGGCAACGTACCCGGAAGTAATACAAAGAGCCGCTTTGGGTCATGAGCCACACCAGCTCACAGGCTACTTGCGCGATCTGGCCAATGGTCTACATTCGTATTACAACGCTCACAAAACGCTGGTTGATGATGACGAACTTCGTCAGGCACGGCTATGTCTTATGCTGGCTGTCAAGCAAGTGCTGTTAAATGGGCTGTTGTTGATAGATGTATCTGCTCCTGAGGTGATGTAGCAACATGGCAAAAAATGAAGCGGAACCTGGTAATTCCCGCCTCTATATTCTGGCGCTAGGCTTACTTGTTGGCTTTGTCATCGGGTTCGTTATGCTGTTGTCACGCCTGCCCGTTGACACGAGCTTAAGTGATTATCACTCTTCAGAAGTCATGCCGCTGACAACCAGTGGAAATGCGGACTTCGATTTTTATACCGAACTGTCCAAGCCGGTAGAACAGACCATCACAGTCGTGCAGCAGTCTGAGCCTCCTGCAGTCGTAATAAAACCCGCAACGCGTGTCGTGCCTGGTTCTGCTGTTAGTACCAGTCGTCGAAATGCGGCAGCTGAGGATTATGCTGAAATACCGGCAAGCAGCATCGGGCAAGAGTCATACTATTTGCAGGCAGGAAGCTACCGTGGTCCAAACGAAGCTGAACGTATGCGAGCTGCCATGCTTGTGCTGGGGTTTGAGGCATTTATTGTCAAACGACAGGATGCCAACGGTGTACTCGGTCATCGTGTGCGTATCGGTCCATTTTTTGATCAGCAGCGCCTTACCGAGGCCAAGAAGCGTTTACGCCGAGGCAACTTTGCTTACGAAGTGGTCCGCGTAACGGGCTAGGCCATATCTATTGATTCTCAGTGCTGCCGCGCTTCACAGGCGTATCGATGAATGCATGCAGACAGACCGGCATCGCCTGCGCCGGAAGGTCAAAGCCGTTGCTGGTGAGTCTGATGATTCCGACAAGGGCAAGACATTACTCGCTGCAATTGATGCGTCTCACGCCAGGCTAGTCAGCCGCCGTAAAGCCCTGCCGACACCGCAATACCCAGATTCCCTGCCTGTTGTTGAGCAGCGTGATGCCATTAAGGCGACACTGGCCAAGCATCAAGTGTTGATTGTCTGTGGCGAAACCGGCTCTGGTAAAACAACCCAACTGCCTAAAATGTGTCTGGAGCAAGGCCTGGGTGCGGGTGGCTACATTGGCCACACACAACCGCGACGGCTTGCGGCTCGCAGTGTGGCGGCACGAATTGCAAGCGAGCTTGGCAGCAGTGTCGGAGAAGCCGTTGGCTTTAAAATCCGTTTCAGTGATCAGGTCGGTGATAACACGTTTATCAAACTAATGACTGACGGTATTCTGCTCGCTGAAATTCAAAAGGACCCATTTTTAAATCAGTACGATGCGCTGATCATTGATGAAGCACATGAGCGATCACTCAATATTGATTTTCTGCTGGGTTATATCAAAAATCTGCTTCCAAGGCGGCCAGATCTTAAGGTTATCATTACATCAGCAACGATAGATCCACAACGCTTTTCTAAACACTTTAACAATGCACCGATAATTTTTGCAGAAGGACGCACCTACCCGGTCGAGCTGCGCTACGAACCCATTAATACCGAAACCGATTTGCTGGACGATATTGAAGCCCCGGATGCGATCATCAATGCCTGCGAAACCTTGCTGCAGGAGCGCCATCATGATGTATTAGTTTTTCTGCCCGGAGAGCGCGATATTCGTGAACTGGCAGATCAATTTTCAAAACATTCCGCGCAGTCACGTTACTTGCGTGGTGTTGATATTGTTCCATTGTTTTCCCGCTTATCCAATGCCGAGCAGAATCGTATATTTCAAAAACACAGTAAGCCGCGCATTATTTTAGCCACTAATGTAGCTGAAACATCTCTAACGGTGCCAGGTATTAGAGCGGTGGTCGATGTGGGGCTGGCTCGTATGTCGCGTTACAGTGTGCGCAGCAAAGTGCAACGATTACCGATTGAAAAAGTATCGCAGGCGTCGGCTAATCAAAGAATGGGTCGATGCGGACGTGAGGCGCCTGGTGTTTGTATTCGCTTGTACTCAGAAGATGACTTTGATGCTCGTGCTGAATTTACAGAGCCTGAAATTTTACGTACCAACCTGTCTTCCGTTATTTTGCAAATGGCCACCATGCGCCTGGGTCGCATTGATCAATTCCCTTTTGTTGAAGCACCGGACAGTAAGTTTATAAACGATGGTTATCGGACGCTGCAAGAACTCGGCGCGTTAAACAACAAACGTGAGCTGACCTCACTGGGTCGTCGCTTGGCAAAACTACCGGTTGATCCACGTTTGGGTCGCATGCTGTTGGCGGCAGCGGACGAAGGTTGCGTGAATGAGGTGTTGACGATAGTCAGTGCACTATCGGTACAAGACCCTCGAGATCGTCCATTTGACAAACGTCAGGCCGCCGATGAATTGCACAGTGAATTTCAGGACGAACGTTCGGATTTTATCGCATGGCTAAATTTATATGTATTCGTCAGTGTTCAGAAAGAGCGTTTGTCCAATTCGAAATTCCGAAAAATGTGTCAGCAACGATTTCTATCGGCTATGCGCATTGTGGAATGGCTGGATGTTCGTCAGCAGTTAACTCGCTTATGTAAAGAACTCAAATTACCTCTAAATAGTACTGAAGCACCCTACGCTAAATTACATCGTGCTTTACTGACAGGTTTGTTATCCAACGTTGCGATTAAATCGGAAAAGCGTGATTTTATCGGTACCCGCAATCGGCAGATCTCGATATTCCCGGGTTCTGGATTATTTAAAAAAAGTCCTAAGTGGATTATGTCGGCGGAGATAGCGGAAACCAGTAAGCTTTATGCAAGACAAGTGGCGGGTATTGAGCCTGAATGGGTTGAGCAACTGGGTGAACATTTGTTGAGTCGTAGTTACCGAGATGCGCACTGGCAAAAAAAGACTGGAACAGTTGGCGCGTATGAACAATCAACCCTGTATGGCTTGATTATTAATCCTAAAAAGCGAATTAACTACTCACCGATTAACCCATCGGAGTCACGGCAAATATTTGTTCGTGATGCGCTGGTTGCTGGTGGTCTTAGGCAGTCTGGTGATTTTTACAAACATAATCTGTCTCTTCTGGAAGAGGTAACCACTTTAGAAGAGAAGAAACGCCGCCGTGACATTGTCGTTGATCCTGAAGAGATGGTGAGGTTTTACGATGCAATAATCCCGGATGATGTGTGTACCGCTGCAGCCTTTGAAGCGTTTAGAAAAGTGTTTGAACAAGACAATCCTCGGGGTCTTTATTTCTCACGCGAGCTATTACTGGCAGATGAAAACACAGAAGTCAGCGAACACGACTACCCGGATCAAATCGAAATGGGTTCTATGGTTTTACCGCTAAGATACCACTTCGCGCCTGGAGAAGAGGATGATGGCGTTACCTTGGTTGTACCTGTTGAAGTCATTAACCGAGTGTCGCAAGATCGCTGCGATTGGCTGGTGCCAGGCCTGATTAAAGAAAAAGTGACCGCACTGATCAAAGCACTGCCAAAAAGTTTGCGGCGTAACTTTGTGCCAGCTCCCGACTATGCAGAAGAGCTTGTACAAAATATCCAGGCAAATCAAGAACCCTTGCTTGCAGCGCTATCCAGGCAGCTACACAGAATGACCACGATCGACGTACCGTTGGCTGACTGGGATACATCGACATTGCCAGTACATCTTCATATGCGTTTTCAAATTATTGATCAACATGGTGCGACACTTGCGGTTGGTCGAGATTTAAACCTGCTACAAAAAAGATATCTCGATCAAGTTGAAGAAACGCTGCTGCAATTTAGCGACACCAGTATAGAACGAGATGAAGTCACAGACTGGAATTTTGGTGACCTACCTCTGAGTGTGGATATCGAAAAGAATGGCATCACAATGCAGGGCTTTCCTGCCCTACATTATGAAGCTGGCACTGTTAGCATCAAATTGTTTGCCAGTAGTGGAGCGGCCATGCAGTCAATGCCAGCAGGACTTAGAGGCTTGTATCGCTTAGTGTTAAAAGATGAAATAAAATATTTGCAACGTCGCCTGCCAGGTATTGATGTTCTCACTCTGCGCTTTGCGCCATTTGGTAACAAGCAAATCCTTATCGATGATTTGATCGAAGCCAGTCTCGATCATTCTTTTATCTCGGCCAATGATCTGGCACGTACGCGTGACGCTTTTTATGCTCGCCTTGATACAGAACGAAAATCTCTTGTGCCAACCGCGGGAGAACTGTGCTCTGTGGTCAGTGATATTTTTGAGCAGCATCGCCTGGTTGCAAAACGCCTGGAAGGCAACGTATCGCTAAGCTGGGTTGAAGCGATTGCCGATACTAAAGACCAGATAAACGCATTGTTATATCCTGGGTTTATCACCGGCACTGGATTGCATCGTTTACGTCGCCTGCCGGTGTATTTTCAGGCAATGAATCGCAGACTCGATTCCATCGATCAAGCGCCAGATAAGGACCGCCGTCGCAGAGCAGAGCTTATGCCAGTATGGGAGCGTTTTAAGGCTTTGCCCAGGCTTCGAGAAGAAGTGGCTGATTATGCGCATATGCATAGCGCTTTGCGCTGGTCTTTTGAGGAACTAAGGGTGTCACTGTTCGCACAGGAATTGGGCACACAGGAGAAAGTCTCCGTATCGCGGCTCGAAAAACGAGTCAGTGATTTAGGAAAAAAACACTGATTAAGAACTTGCAGTGCGCATAATTCCAACTACCCTTATCCAAAGGGATATTATTTTCTGTATTGGTGAGACATGAGAAAAATAGTTGCAGCGTTGTGCTTGTTGCTTGGTTCGTTCAGTGCTAATGCTGGCGGACTTGATATCGCATTGAGCAATGAAACAGCAAATTTGTCAGTATTGCTTAACCCTTACCAGCAATTTATTCGTGCTGGTGGTACTGAGCTCGGCGTCGGCGGCTTTATCAGTGAACAGGGTGACCGTCTTGCTCATGCAACCTTAATGGCCAGAGGGTTTAGGCAGAGTGATTCTGGCCAATATAATCTGGGTGCTGGTGTAAAGCTGCTTGGCGGCGATGTGACAATCCCGGCGAGTGTTACAGGTGTAAAACAGGACGAAGCTGTTGGGGCACTGGCTTTGGGTATGCAGTTTGGTTTGCTGTTGGCGTCCAGTCGCCATAATCCCATTGAGGTGATGTTTGAGGGCTTCATGGCTCCGAGCATTACCAGTTTCTCTGATGCTGAGCGCTTTTCCGAATTAAGTGCACGTCTGCAAATTGAAGTTATCCCACAGGCGCGCGCATACATAGGTTATCGACGTATGCGCTTTGACACCGACGATTTTAGAGATGTGCAGCTTGATCGAAGTGTGCATATGGGTATCAAGCTGACTTTTTAGTTCTGCTTCCAGGCCACGGCTATACTCGTTAAATCCCTATCGCAAGCCCAGGCAGGCCTGTACTGTGTCATCAATGGATGAATTGCTGGATGTCATGCGGCGATTGCGCGACCCGGCAAGTGGCTGTGCATGGGACATTGAACAAACTTTCGACAGCATTGCGCCTTACACAATAGAAGAAGCTTATGAGGTTGTGGATGCCATTGAGCGCAAGGATCGTGTAGATCTGCGAGATGAGCTGGGTGATTTACTTTTGCAAGTTGTGTTTCATGCGCAAATCGCCAGCGAAGAAAATGCGTTTGATTTTGATGATGTCGCTACATCTATCGTTAATAAAATGAAAAGGCGGCACCCACACGTTTTTGGCGATACCAGCGTTTCCTCAACAGAAGAGCTAAATCAGCGCTGGGAAGCGGAGAAAGCCCGTGAGCGGCAGAAAAAACAAGCGGCTTCAGTTGGTTCAGCAACGACTCTTGCTTCAGAATTAGATGGGGTAGCTAAAAACCTTCCGGCACTAAAGCGTGCTGATAAATTACAAAGGCGCGCAGCGCGCGTTGGTTTTGACTGGCCGGATCAGTCACCGGTTTGGGACAAGCTAGAAGAAGAGTCAGCAGAATTTAAATCCGCTGTAAAAACGGGCCAACAAAATGACATTGAAGACGAGCTTGGCGACATGTTGTTTACACTGGTTAATCTGGCAAGACACCATAAGGTAGATCCGGAAACAGCGTTACGACGCGCCAATGGCAAGTTCGAAGCCCGCTTTCGTGTGGTTGAAAAGCTGGCATCCGAACGATCAATGACTATGCAGGAGACAGATCTTGCCACGCTTGATGCGCTTTGGGATGAGGCCAAGGGCGAGCTTAAAAGCTGACTTTTACATTTGCCAGATAGGTTTTCTTCGTCCTTCAAATCGGACATAGCGCTCTGGCGCAAACGCTGACATATCAATATCGTTGCTTTCACCACTGATTTGTTCTGCGATTAGTCTGCCAGTAATCGGTCCAGTCATAAGCCCGATATGTTGATGGCCGAACGCCATAAAAACATTACTGTGTTTTGGTGCCTGGCCTATGACGGGTTTGCTATCGGGTAGTGTGGGGCGTCTGCCCATCCAGATAGGATCGTTGGTTGCGTCGCCCAGCTTTATGGCTTCTTTTATAAAAGGCTTTACCTGCTCTAATTGTGCGTAGTTAGGTGGTGCATCGCGGTTATTCAGTTCGACACCACTGGTGACTCTAACACCCATTTCCATTGGGCACATGATGAACCCTCGTTGCACATCATGCAGTGGACGATTTAATACCGTGTCTTCAGGCAAGTTAAAATGCATGTGGTAGCCGCGTTCAACATTAAGCGGAACGCGATAGTTCAGCATGGCTAATAAATCATTGCTCCAGGGGCCAGCTGCGATAACCAGCTTTTCGCAAGTGTGAGGGCCGTTATCGGTCAGGCATTCAATGTGATTACCGTCTACGCTAAGCGACTTAATGTTAGTCTGCAGGAGATTGCCGCCATCGGACACAAATTTTTGCGCATACTCTTTAACCAACGCGCCTGGGTTGTTGATACTGGCAGCACCTTCAAGTAAGTATCCGGATTCGTAGATCGGTTTGAGCGAAGGCTCAAGATCATGAATTTCATCAGCGCTCAGCACGCTGCCAGGGATACCGTATAATTTATGATTTTGCGCCTCGAAAGAATCCGGGTTATAGCTGTTACCACTGCGGAAAAGCCGTAGCCAGCCCAGCTCTTTTAATCTGTGCATGTTGCCGGCGTTTTGCATAAACGCCTTGTGCTCTACAAGCGATCGTGACGTTAGCTCATTTAGAGCCGCTGTACTTTTAAGGGCTTGTGTGGTTTTTGAATTTTGTAAAAACTGAATCGCCCAGGGCAGATTTTGTATCAGGTGTTTGATGTTGTAACGCAGCTGCGGTGATTTGTTTTTAAGATAAGTAGGCAGTGATTTATGAATGCCAGGATTATTAAGGGGAATGGAAGAGCCTGAGTTGATAATGCCAGCGTTTCCATATGAGGTTTCCTGGCCGGGTTCTCGCCGATCTATTAGTGTGACCTGCCAACCGCGCTGTTGCAGATGTAAGGCGCTGGAAACGCCAATAGAACCTGCTCCGATAACACTGATAGTTTTTGCCATGGGGCCAATTGCTTATCGTATAGAACACCATTTGATGTTAAAGCAACTTGCGTTGACTATCCACAGCAAGCCAAAAAATGTGGCTTTATGGCCAATTTTTGACGGCTATTGATTAAACGCCATTAATTCATTAGGCTTTTAAAAGAGTACCAAATACTGTGTTGGAAGCTGAGCTGCGCTTATAAATCAGCTTGTTCTGTAATGATAATGGGGCCAAGCTTGTCAAGTTGGTTCAGAAGTGTGTTTTCATTACGCAGCCCTTCTATGACGTTTTTGTTGTGTTTATAAACGTCTTTTCGCGTATGCAAACGGCCTTTATCGTCAACCCATGCTGTGTAGTAGCCTAAATGTGTCTGGGTTTCGTTTTCAATGCGCACGCGTGTGGTCTTCTTCTTGGCAAGTAACGATTGAGTCTGCTGCTCGTCTCTACCATCGAGCTGCAGAATCAAGCTTGCTAACCTCTGCGGGTCGCTCAGACGGATACAGCCGTGGCTGTAAGCGCGGTCAGTTTTATTGAACAGGCTCTTGGCTTGTGTATCGTGCATATAAATCGCGTACTTGTTAGGCATCAATATTTTTACACGGCCAAGCACATTGTCCTTTCCAGAACGTTGTCTGAGTACATAAGGAAATGGCTTTTTACGAAAATCAGCCTTGGTTACCTGTGAACGTGGCACTTTTTTGAGCCTGCCGTTGCTGTAACGAAAAAAATCAATGTTTTCGCGTGCAAGATAACCTGGGGATTTGAGTTCTTTCGGGATCAGTTCATTATTGGTAATACTTGCTGGGACAGTCCAGGTAGGCGCCACTTCAACAAATTCGACATCTTTACTGAAAACCGGTGTTTGGTGTTGCTTTGATCCAACGACAACGGCCATATCAGCAATTTTCTGATCATCGTTCATCATTTGAAGCTTGTAGGCTGGTATGTTAACTAACACATGCCGTGCACCCAGATCACGAGGCATCCATCGCCAGCGTTCCAGATTGATTGCAACGTCTTCGATATCCGCTTTAACCGATGCATTGAGAGCAACCACGGTATCTTCATTAATGAGCCCTGTCATTTTTAGCCCGTGGCGTTCCTGAACTAATTGCAGTGCGTTTTCAAGACCCTTATCAAAGTAAGTGTCAATAGGTGTATCAGCCGCCAAGTCGCCGGTCTCAACCAAGCGTTTTTTTAGGTTGATGATGCTGTTGTCGTCTGTACCTGGTTCAACGCCTTTAATCAGTTGGACGCGTGTGCGGATGGTGCCTGTGGCGCGCTCATTAAGCAACTTGCGCATGTGCGCAACCAGACCGGTATAGATTGGGTGTGATTGTGTCACATTTTCCAGGGCCTGCTCCACGGATAGCTCTCCTGAGGCAACGGCTTCTAATGTTGCAACAGTGTCTACGCTCGGCGCCGCACGAAATAAGTTACGCTGCGTTTTTTGCGCATCCAGGACGCCTTGCCCAAGATCTGTCAGTAAGTCACTGAAAGCCTTTGCCAGGCGGTTTTCAAGCTGATCTCGGGGTTTTTGGTAGGGTTTGGACAGTAGTTCAAGTAACGGAGCACGCGCAGCGAGGAATTGCCTGATATCGGTTTTGAGCGCTCTAAGGCCATAAGACTCAGGGTTAAGCCCGTGCGCCTCGACGTCTCCTATTGCTTTAAGGAGCTGTTGGGTGTTGTTGCTCAGTCGTTCTGGTTTAAACCAAATACTCGTTAATGAATTTGTTGCAGTTTGTAATACAGGAGGGTGGACTTCTTCAAGCGCTGAGCTATTGTTTGCAGTGGCGTTCCCATTTACCGCGAATAATCCAGTCGTTATCACCAGTCCGATTAGGCTGGAGACTTTCTTGGTATATTTTGGAGTCTGCATGTACGGCGATTCGTTCGTTGTATTGAATGCTTTCAAGCCGGCAATGTGGCCAGCAGGCGGCCAGCTACATTTGTAATCTGGTATGTAACTTGATCGTCTGTTAGGCGATTTACTTTAGAAAGTCGTGCAGTTAAAGTCGAAGTACTGGAATTACGCAGGTATCGAAGGGAGCAGTAACTCTAAAAGGAATGCGAAGCTGGCCTCATGCTGGCACGATTATTCCTATAACTCAGGTTGTGTTCGTGGAGTGCCACGGCAAAATTCATTACTATCAGGAGTGTGACAAATGGCCTATCGAGGCAGTAAACAGTTGTTTTTAACCGGTTTATCGGTGTTTATTTACGGCGCTGCTATTGTTGACGCTCAAGCACAAAGTACGTCTGGTGATTTAGTCGCAGCGGTGACGTCAGCGACCGGTACAGTCGAGATTCTGCCACCTGCAAAAAGTGGTGAATGTTATGCGAAGGTGCGGGTACCAGCGAAGTATCGGACCGAAAAAGTGGATGTGCTGGTAAAGCAGGGAACAGATCGGTTTCAGATCACACCAGCACGATTTGAAGATCGCACCAAGCGCGTGACGATCAAGGAGGCGTCTAGTACGCTACGAGCTATTCAGCCTGTGTTGTCTGTTGAACAAGACAACTTTGTTGTATCACCTGCATCCACACGCCTTGTGAGAAACAGCTTGCAAAGCTCAGTACCAGTCAGTGAAGGCGAAAAGCGTGATCTTGCGTTAGCCGGCCTAAAGGCCGAAGAAATTGCGGTAGGCAGCTGTGTCTACGAGCACTACCGTCCAGCTACCATAAAGGAAGTACCTAATCAGGTACTCATTAGTGAGGCCACCGAAGAGCTTTCTACTATTGCAGCAAAATTCAGAGATGCCACCGAAAGTGTACTTATCCAACCTTCACATAAGCGCTTGATTGCTGTGCCAGCGTCTTACAAAACCAAGCCTGAAAGAGTGCTGGTTGAGCCGGCGACTGCCGTTTGGAAAGTAGGTACTGGCCCTATCATGAAGATAGACAGAATGACGGGTGAAATTATGTGCCGCATTGATGTGCCAGCTGTCTATAAAACGGTTGACACACAGGTCGTTGAAACTGCGCCATTAGTGACAAGCGTAACCGAAAGCGCTGAGTATCGAACTATCGATATCCAGAAGCTCGAAGCTGATGCAAAAGAGGTTCGTAGGCCTATTGCAGCAAAATTTCAGACCATGAGCAAAGAGCAGATTCAAAGCCCTGGTGCTTTTACCTGGTTGGCCAGTAAGGTGGGTTCTGCAGAAACAGGTGAGCATACCGGTCGGGTTGTCTGTAATGCCGCTGTTCCGGCGAATATAATTGCCTACGAAAGAACCATTGTCGAAACTGCAGGACGTTTTGAACGCACCAAAGTTGAAGCCACAGTAGAAGACATCGAAATTTCTGAACTGGTTGCAGATGCTCGCAGCGTCAAGCTACCAGTACCAGGCATTAATTCGAGCCTTGAGCGCACTATTAAAGTGTCAGATTCAGGTTTTGACTGGGCCCCCATTTTATGTGAAACCAACACAACTGGTGATGTCGTGCAACGTATTCAGGCAGCACTGCGCGATAAGGGCTATTCACCTGGAAGTGTTGATGGCGTTCTGGGTCGCAGCACGCTCGCGGCACTAGAAGAGTTCCAGCGTAAAAATAAGCTATCCGAAGGTGGCGTGACCATTGAAGCACTTGATGCGCTGGGGGTTGAGCTTTAGCGCAATTCGTTGTGCAGATACAGGTGCGCCGTACGCGACGTCGATGACGTAATAGCGCAACTTGTAAAGTAAATAAAAAGACGGCAAGCTCAATACTTGCCGTCTTTTTTATGTGCTTTTTTTAATAACTGGTATCAGGTTGCCGTTTTATTAAAGCAGCGCTTTTAAGCTTTCCAAATAGCGCTCTTCATCGGGTGCTTTACCTTGACGTTGTGCTTCCCAAAGTGATTCACCTAAGCATTCAATCATTAGGTGCTCTACCTCATGTCCATCGCCAAATTTCAATAACAACGAGCGCGTCAGCATTGCAATACCTACCGGCCTGTCAGTGCCGACTTGCTCGCGCAGTGCAAGGTGCAGGCTTAAATGTAAAAACGGATTCATTTGAGCGTGTTCCGGTGTGTAGTCTTTGTCAATATCATCCATAGTGTCGACAAGCTTGTGGTACTCAGGATGCTCTAGCAGGAGAGTAACTACTTGCTTCTCTAATGGTTCTAGCGCTTGTTGTTTTTTATGTTTTTGCCAGGCATCGTAAAACTGTTTGCGCAGTCGCAGGCGATCTTGTGTAAATATCATCGTATTTTATGAGTCCAGCTGAGCAAGGATAGTTTTACGCTGTCTTTTTTTTGAACTTAATAATCGTTTTTGATCAATACTGTTTTTGAGCGCCAGCATCATGCCCAGACCGATAAATGCACCAGGTGGCAAGGCAGCGAGCAAAAAGCCATGCTTTTGATCAAAAATATGTACAGGCCAGTCGCTTGCCATTGATCCGAACAGATGTGTACTGTCTGCTAACAGGCTTCCTTGAGCCAATAATTCTCGAGCTCCACCCAATACCAGTAAAACCAGCAGAAAACCTACACCCATGGAGAACGCATCCAGCACAGCCACGGTAAAAGGTTGGCGTGCCGCTAATGATTCAGCCCTGCCCAATATAAGGCAATTGGTAACAATAAGCGGTAGGAATATACCCAAAGATAAAAACAAGTCTGGTAACCAGGCTTGCATTGCAAGCTCGATGAGCGTGACCGTAGTAGCAATGATGATGACGTATAGTGGAATTCGAATGCTGTTGATAATGTGGCTTCTCAACAGGGAAACCAATGAGCTAGATACCAGCAGTGTTATCAGTGTGGCCAGACCTAGACCGAAGGCGTTGACCAATGTATTACTGACAGCGAGCAAAGGGCAAAGACCCAATAGTTTCACAAGACCAGGGTTGTCTTGCCACAGACCGTCAAGTAGAACTGTTTTACAGTTCATTATGTTGGTGTGTGTTTCTTCTGGTTGTGATGGATTGCTTTGCATGTAAGCGTTACAGTTTTATTATGGCTTATGGCTTATGGCTTATG
>CALHRQ010000177.1 GCA_938038175.1 uncultured Granulosicoccaceae bacterium
TCGCTTAAAAAGGAATTTGAAAAATCCAAAGAAGGTAAATTCCTGCCTATTACTTACCAATCACATTGGGAAGTTATCCGCACCATTGATAAGGCGAATGGTGTTTCATATAGCTGCAGTTAGTAGCTGTATTTTAGCGATTGCTAATAAAGTAAGTACTGTTAAAACACAGGCTGATTGTTACCGACTGGCTCGCCAGCCTGTTAGCACATTGATGGAGCTATTTTTGACAGACGCAGACCCCATACTTTTCACGAGTCTGGGGTCTGCTTATTTTCAGCAACGCAAAACCATGCAACTCTAATATTTCGGACTGCTGCATTAAACTGTTACAGTCCCTTGCACTTGTGGCCTTGCCATATCAACAGGCGGATTTCGTATTGAGCGATAAATCAATAAACGCCGGAGCCAATTTATGCTGACAATCACAGGGCTATCCAAGCGCTATAAAACCGGCGATGAAGCATTGACAGATGTCTCGCTTAGCGTGCCCGACGGACAGGTGCTTGGGTTAATAGGCCCCAGCGGTGCCGGCAAGAGTACCTTGATTCGGTGTGTCAATCGGCTTGTAGAACCCACTAATGGCAGCATTGATTTAAACGGCGTAGAGCTGCAGCGCATGGGCAGCAGCAAATTGCGTAAAGCTCGCCGACGCATTGGTATGATCTTCCAGGAATATGCTCTGGTTGAAAGATTATCAGTCATGGAAAACGTGCTCTCCGGCAGGCTTGGCTATGTTGGCTTCTGGGCAAGCTGGTTTCGTAAATACCCACAAAAAGACATTCAAGAAGCATTCAGACTGCTCGACCGTGTCGGTCTTGCCCATATGGTCAATAAACGGGCTGATGAACTCTCCGGTGGCCAAAGACAACGGGTTGGTATCGCGCGTGCTCTTATTCAAGACCCCGAACTTTTGTTAGTTGATGAACCCACCGCCTCACTCGATCCAAAAACATCACGGCAGATCATGCGGTTAATTTGCGAGCTTTGCGAAGAACGAAAACTCTCAGCCATTATTAATATCCATGATGTAGCGTTAGCCAAATTGTTTGTACAACGCATTGTTGGATTGCAAGCGGGACAAATCGTGTTTGATGGAGAACCTGAGAGCCTCGATGCATCCGTGCTTACCCAGATTTACGGTGAAGAAGATTGGGAAGCCACAAGCCAAAACGACAAAGCCAATGATGCACACGTCGTCGATGACTCTGATAAGTCGGAGCAAGACGGTGCCTGAGAACACACGATCCAGTAACTCGCCACCAGGCAGTACGCCGCCCAACGACGTTATACGGCAATGGAAAAAACCGCCGGCTATTGAACGCCCCTGGCTTCGCTATGGGCTGTTGATTCTAACTTTGGTGTATCTGTTTTTTTCCCTGGGCTCATATGATGTTAATTGGTCACGAGTTGCTGAAGGAATGGAGCGTGGCTGGGCTTTTGTCAAAGCCTTTGCCAACCCCGACTTTACTTCACGGCGTACCGATTTTATAGAAGGTATGACGGAAAGCATTATCATGTGTATCGCATCCACAGTCGTTGGTATACTGATTTCCATACCCATCGCATTGGGCGCTGCAAGTAATCTTGCACCCATGCCGGTTTATCTTTTTTGCCGTGCCATCATTGCACTATCTCGGGCACTACACGAAATTATTGTGGCCATTCTTATGGTAGCCATATTTGGCTTCGGACCACTTGCAGGTTTTATAACACTCTCTTTTGCCACCATCGGATTTTTATCAAAGCTTCTAGCAGAAGATATCGAAGCCATGGATAAAACCCAGGCAGAAGCAATTAAATCCACAGGTGCAAGTTGGTTGCAGTGGGTTAATTACGCAATACAGCCACAGGTTATGCCGCGCCTCATTGGCTTGTCTATTTACCGACTGGATATCAACTTCCGTGAGTCTGCTGTTTTAGGGTTAGTTGGCGCAGGAGGCATTGGCGCTACCCTTAACACAGCTTTTGATCGTTATGAATTTGATACCGCAGCTGCAATCATTATCACTATAATCGCCATAGTAATGGTGCTTGAATACAGCTCCAGTATCATTCGCAGGTGGGTACAATGAATACATCAACGCCCGTGTGGCAACGCCGCACCAGTACCCAACAGCTACTTCGCTGGTTTGCATGGCTTGTATTTGTGGCCATTTTTGTTGCCTGCTTTATGTACATATCAAACCGTACAGAGTGGTTTTTTGTTTTTGACGGACCACGCATAGCGGCTGATATATATAACCGTGCAACACCTCCGCGCTGGAGTTACATCGAAAAACTCTGGGAGCCGTTATGGGACACATTAAATGTTGCCACCATCGGCACAGCACTTTCATTAATTTTTGCAGTGCCGATTGCGTTTTTAGCTGCCCGCAACACAACACCCAGCGTGACGTTCATAAGGCCGATCGCCCTACTAATCATCGTTGCATCTCGATCCATCAATTCGCTTATTTGGGCATTGCTGTTGGTCGCAATCATTGGGCCCGGCATTCTAGCAGGCACAATTGCCATTGCCCTGCGATCTATCGGATTCTGCGCAAAGTTACTCTATGAAGCCATTGAAGAAATAGACCATGATCAGGTTGAAGCGATTACCGCAACCGGTGCACGCCGCTCGCAGATAATGAGCTATGGCATTGTGCCGCAAATACTACCGGCCTTTGCAGGTATCACCGTTTTTCGCTGGGATATCAACATACGCGAATCGACTGTTCTGGGGCTTGTAGGCGCTGGCGGTATCGGCCTGCAGTTACAAGGCTCCTTAAACACCCTGGCATGGCCGCAGGTAGCATTGATTCTTATTGTTATATTTATTGCCGTGTTGATTAGCGAATGGGTGTCAGCAATAGTGCGTAAAGCGATCATCTAAATAAATAAAGAATGGCTTACAGCCACCAGCGTTGCGGCAGCGTTGCTCGTACACCACGCTGCCGTTATTGAATCAAGACGTCATTGGCACACTATTGGTAGTGAATGAACATACGGTAGTAACATTCTGAAAACACCTGTTACATCAAAAATTTCGCCAAAAAACTGCCTTATACTGCTTAAAGTATCCTGGAAACCGCACTTTTCAGGCCGCTAACTGTCCCAATGCTTCAAGCATGGCCCTTAAGTACATGGCAAAGTGGCAACCACATGGTTGACTCGCCCTACCGTTGGGTTAGACTAGGCTTATGTGCCGCTAAAACTTGCGGCACGTATAAATGGCTTCATTCTCAAATTTGACTACAAGCAGGAGAATATTATGAAATGGGAAACACCTACAGCAACTGATATGCGTTTTGGTTTCGAAATCACCATGTATTTCGCTAACCGCTAATGCAGTACAGCAAGTGCTGTTGTCAATCGCAACAGCACTTGCGACCTAAGCTAGCCTGCTTAGGCTACCCAAATGAACACCCCCTCCTGCAATCCATGCTCAAACTTATTTTTTAAACAATTCAAATGAAGCTGCATGTACTTGGTTCGGCTGCAGGCGGTGGATTTCCACAATGGAATTGTAATTGCCGTATGTGCAGCGGTCTTCGTACCGGCCAAATAAACGCAAAAGCACGAACGCAGTCTTCTATAGCAGTGAGTGATGATGGCATCGACTGGGTGTTATTTAACACTTCTCCAGATATTCTTCAGCAAATAAAAGCGTTTGATGCAGGACAACCCGCTCGATCGTTACGCGATACAGGCATAAAATCAGTTTTTCTCCTTGATGCACAAATAGACCATACAACGGGTTTATTAATGCTTCGTGAGCACAATGCACCATTAAACCTTTACACAACAAAACCAGTTCACGAGGACTTATCCACTGGCAACCCCTTGTTGAAAGTTCTAGATCATTATTGTGGTATTAACTGGTTTGAAGTTAATCCTGATAACCGTGCAATCAATCTTCCTGGCGCAAGCAATATCGATATGCACCCAATCCCTTTAACGAGCAATGCACCACCGTATTCTCCACGAAGAGATAAACCGGTACCAGGAGACACACTGGGCATTCTAATGAATGACAAATCGTCGGGTAAAAAGCTTTTCTACGCGCCTGGGCTTGGTGAAATGGAAGAACCCGTGTGGGACGCCATGCAGCAGGCTGATGTAGTGCTTGTCGATGGCACGATGTGGACTGACAACGAAATGATAGAGGCCGGTGCATCACAGAAAACTGCTGCCTCGATGGGTCATCTTGCTCAGACTGGCAAGGGTGGTATGATTGAATGGCTCGATAAGCTGCCTAAAAGCACGCGAAAAATCCTTATACACATCAACAACACCAACCCCATTCTGAATGAAGACGGACCTGAACGTGCGCGGCTAAAAGAACACGGTATCGAAGTCGCAGAGGACGGAATGCAGGTTGTACTGGAAGCTGGCTCATGAGCGATTACACCACCACAACCCCATGGTCGCGCAAAGAGTTTGAAGAACGCTTACGCGAACAAGGAAAGGCTTACCATATTTATCACCCATTTAACGTCATGCTTAATGAGGGCCACGCCACCCAGGAGCAGATTCGTGGTTGGGTGGCTAATCGGTTCTATTATCAAATTGCCATCCCCATCAAAGATGGTGCCGTGCTTTCCAATTGCGATGACCGTGATGTTCGCCGCGAATGGGTCAAGCGTATTATTGATCATGATGGTTGCGACATACCAGGAGCGGAAGATGAAGGTGGAATAGAAGCCTGGATTCGCCTTGGTACGGCAACCGGTTTATCTCGAGAAGAAATAACTGATTTACGCCATGTCACCCCTGGTGTTCGATTCGCAGTTGATGCTTATATAGAGTTTGCACGCACCAGGCCCTGGCAAGAATCTGTGTGCGCATCGCTAACCGAATTATTCGCACCAAAAATACATAAACAACGTCTTGCTACCTGGCCGGAGCACTATCCATGGATAGATTCAGATGGTCTGATCTATTTTCGAAACCGAGTCACACAAGCCAGACGCGATGTCGAGCATGGCTTGTCAATTACGCTTGATTATTTCAATACACCGGCGTTACAACAAAGAGCGCTGGATATTTTGAACTTCAAGCTTGATGTACTTTGGCAGATGAACGATGCCATGGCACTGCGCTATGGGCTACCTGATAAACCCGCCAATGCTCCACGGCCAACAGCAAGGCCCGTATCATGAGTTCTGATACCAATACAACATTTAGTACAAGCGATATAGCTGCAGTGGCAAAACCTTATCGCCTGCAGTACGAAGAGGCACAGGAAAGTTGGGTGCTGCTGTACCCGGAAGGCATGGTTAAACTCAATGGCCCGGCGGGTGAGATATTAAAGCGCTGTGATGGTGAAAAAACAATCGACGCAGTCATTCGAGAACTTGAAAAGGATTTTGAACAAAAAGGACTTGAAAAAGATGTGATGGGATTTTTGGATATTGCCTTGGAGAAAAGGTGGATTAACCTGACAACACCCTCTTCCTGACAGTAAATTTAAATTTTCTTATCAATTGCATTTAACCTATTACAGTTAACCGGTTGCTTTTAGCTGGCCATGTTTACTGACAGCTATTACTAATGGCATTGATAATAAGCAGAGATTAATCAACCTGATTGATTGTACTGACATAACGGAATAATCATTCGAATGGAAAATACAATTACAACATCGTCTGATCATGCTGCACAAAGCAATGCAGCTAAACCCGGACCACCGCTTTGGCTTTTGGCAGAGTTGACTTACCGCTGTCCGCTGCACTGTGTTTTTTGTTTTAACCCAGTTAACTTTGCCAATGTAGAAAAAGAGCTTGATACTGAAAATTGGCTGCGTGTTTTAAAAGAAGCCCGCGCATTGGGTAGCGTGCAATGCGGCTTTTCTGGTGGCGAACCCTTACTTCGAGACGACCTTGAAACACTGGTTTCTGAGGCACACAAGCTGGGTTATTACACTAACCTGCTTACCTCCGGTGTAGGTCTGACAGAAACGCGTGCAAAAGCTTTAAAAGATGCAGGCCTTGATCACATCCAACTCTCTTTTCAGGATTCTACAAAAGAACTGAATGACTTTTTATCGCATACAAAAACCTTTGATTTAAAACATAAGGTTGCCAAAATTATTGCTGACCACGAATTTCCAATGGTGCTCAACTGCGTTATTCACAGACTCAACATCGATTACATCGACAAAATTATCGAAATGGCCATAGAGCTTGGCGCCGAATGCCTGGAACTTGCCAATACACAGTTCTATTCCTGGGCCAAAGTCAATCAGGAACACTTGTTGCCAACCCGAGAACAACTTGTATCTGCGGAGGCAATAACCAATCGGTACCGTGAGAAATATGCCGACAAAATCAGAATTATTTTTGTTGTACCCGACTACTACGAAACACGCCCAAAAAAATGCATGAACGGCTGGGGCAACGTTTTTCTGACCATCAACCCCGAAGGCAAAGCGTTACCATGTCATACCGCTTCAATGCTCCCTGGATTGGATTTTCCTTCAGTTAAAGATCACTCTATCAATGACATTTGGTACGAGAGCGAAGGTTTCAATCGCTTTAGAGGCGATGCCTGGATGAAGGAACCATGCCGTTCCTGCCCAGAAAAAGAGAACGATTTAGGAGGTTGCCGATGCCAGGCTTATATGATCGCAGGCGACCCTGCAGCAGCTGATCCAGTTTGCGATAAATCACCAGATCACCACAAAATACAAGCTTATGTTGAAAAAGCACAGCAGCCACAAGATAAGCAAATGACCGAAAGCCCACTTGTTTTCCGTGACCCTAAATCGTCACGCAAACTGGATGAAGAAGGCATTGTTTTTTAGAGTGTTAAAAGAAGACGCTAATTATCAAGCACAGATTACAACCCATAACTCATATCATAATGTGGCCGCAGCAGCAGACTCATAACTGCCCAACACCAATCGCCTGGCCTGCTCGCCAGTAACCACGTTTTTACTCGCACCAGGCAATCCAAAGACTGCCTCTACCACTATCCCATCATCGCTAAAAGCATAATCCAGCAAGTCTTCTGCGGATAACGTATGCCGCCCTGCCCGTTCAGTTAAAGGAAAAACAAGCCCACCAATACCGTCATAGGCTCGGTAAACAACTTCGGTGCAAACGAGCTTTTCAGCATTAAAGAAATCAAAATCGAAGTTATACAGTTTACCTTCATGCTGTACAACTCGCTCAATGCTTGCAGCTATATCAGCATCAGCGAGCTGTGGTCGAAGCAACACAGCGTTATCCACCGCCAGTGTCGAAGACAAAGAACGAAAATGCACGCCATCTTTTAATGCCTCCAGTACACAGCACTCATCGCTCCAGCGACTAGCACGATCTTCATCAACCATAACACCAAGTTTTTCTCTGTCTTTCTCGGTGCCGATATATAAGGCTGCGTGAGGCCAAAATCCAGGTAAGAATAAATTGGTCAATGCAGTATCGTGACGTGTTATCAGAATATCACCCGGTTTAAGAAGTGCTCTGAATTCTTCTCTTAAAGCAGGCGTTAGGCGTTTTTCAAGTGGAAGATTAAGCTCAGATGCAGCCCGCCCACAACGCTCCATCACTTTCGCAAGTGCTCGACTCAAGGTAACAACCCCTCGTCGTCTAAAAATATGGCTGACATAAGCACACAGCTTTCGCGCATAACTGCGCTTACTGGTATCAACCCATGATTCGAACAGAGGCAATGCACTGGCAAGCCTTCCAAGTTCGGTATCTTCTCGTAAGCTCAACAGACGCAGACGGTTTTTTTTAGCCGCTTCTACAGCATCGAAGATACGCATTACATCTGCACCATCAACATAGGCAGAGAAAATCATTGTGTACTGCTTTGGTGGTATACGATATTCAACAATAGCTTCATTGAATTTACGTTGAATAATGCTGTGAGTTGCAATTTTAAACAACAAAAATCTGTCATTTCGAATAAGTAAACATGCGGCACTATAGCCAACAACAAACAAACGCCAGTATTCGTCATCCGATAATGTCAGCTTATTCTCGCCGGCCGCCGCAAGCGCATCGTCAATGACTTCCCATAAGCCTTGCCTTACACTGAGAAATCGTGCAAACCAAAAACCAAGGCTCTCGTTCTCACCAGGTCGAATAATACCTGCGCTAATGATGGCATCAAGAGACTCTGGTGATGGAGCATCCTTCTCAAGTTGATCGGAAGCCTCCCACAATGTGTATACGGATTGAATTAAGCGCAGCATGTTTGACTGGCTCACAAAAAAATTACATTTAACACGAAGGCATTCATTCAGAATCTAATAATGGTGCAACTGAGAGTTTAGCAACGACGCCATGATGTCGGATTCTTGATTCAACAAAACCACTCTGTATCGCTTGATGGACAAAATCTGTGAGAAACTCTTGTGCATGTGGTTTTTCTGGCATACAGCCAATCGATTGCTTTATCGCAGTAAAACTCTCTTCCATTAAAATAGAACCAGGCAAGGATGCATGATCCTCAAGAAGTCGAGGCCGCAGACCAGCAAGCACTTCGTAATCATTATCTACAAAGACTTTAAAAGATTCATCGTGGCTGCTTGTGGCAACTATCTCTCCATATTCAAGATTATCTCGCAACCATAATTCAAAAGCAGCCCGCCCCTTGGCAACAATACGATTACCAGGTTTGTCTACATCAGCAATATTTTTGATCACGCTATTGGCTTGTAGAAGATACGTCGCCTGAATTTCACAATAAGCAGGTGCAAAGAAAATGGTTTTCGCTCGTTCTGGTTCTGCGGCAATATTTGCAATATCCCAGGAATGCGTCAAGGCATCATCTGCAATATCGCCAGGGCCTTTATACTTAATAAGTTTTAAGCCAACACCTAATTTGTCAGCGATAGCCTTTGCCATATCTGGAGATACTCCAAAGGGCAAACCGTTATTATCTTCACCGCGCACCAGTAAAAAATTGCTCATATTGATCGCAGCGCGCAAAACACCTGTTGGTGCGAGCTGTTCAAGTAACGCTGCGTCACTCGTCGTTGTCATGCTGGCAAACCCTGGTAGCGCCCTTGTGCGATAACTGCCGGGTCATAGGCTTTACGCGCAAAAACCTCTTTTACCATTGGTTCAAAAAACGTCAGCGCTTTATAGTCGTAATCTGGATCGAAAGAAGACTGATCCCATCTCTCACAAAAATCGCTGCAGGCTTTGAAACCTGGATGCTCTTTGTATTTGTCTCGCGCATTTTTATCCCAGCCATAGTGATGGCCGTAATAAAGCATCTGAAAAATACCATGATGCTCAACTACCCAAGTCACTTCTTCTCTGACAAAAGGCCTGATGACTTCTGCAGAATATCTATCATGATTCTGCGGTGCTAAACCATCACCAATGTCATGCAACAGAGCTGCAACCACCCAGTCAATATCTGCCCCATCACGATGGGCGCGCGTGGCTGATTGTAATGCATGTTCAAGCCGTGTGATCCTGTACCCGGCAAGAGATACCTGACCCTGCCTCTTTAATTCGGCAAGAACGCGCTCTGCAGTTTCAGACAGATAAGATTTTTCAAGTTCTTCAAGTAATAGGTAGTCTTCGCGTGTGCCGTCTTTCATGGCGGTAAAGCCAACCACTTGCGTGTTATTTTTTTTATTCATCTGGTCCCAATCCGATGTCTGCTACTTGAAATTACCTGTTTCTAAAAATCTATATCGCTTTAGGTTTCCCATAAGGATCCACGCATAAAGACTCACCCGAGTACATACGGTAATAGCACTGCACTCGTCAACGAATCATCTTTAAAACACGTTAAAGTATGTCAGCGTCTCGCATGTCCTACTCCAAAAGCCATGCAGAGAAGCCTGCAATGACGTGCAGTGCAAGCACATCAGTCGTATCTACAAATAAAACCATCGCCAGATTTGACGTAGTTACAATTCGTTGCTTTTAATCTTCTTAGCTTTTTTATTGCATATAGACAAGGAACTGCAAAGCTCGTAGCCTTTGAAAATAAGTGTTACGGGAATTTTATGCATTAAAGTGACAATCAGCAATAGCCTGGCCAATTCAGCAAACTGCTCTGTTGCTGTAGTATGGCATATCAAATTCGAGCCCAGCTGGACAGGAAAATCACACCAGCGCTTTGCGAACCTAAAAACAACGGAGGAACATATCAATGGCCTTTAACATTATCGACACGGTAAAAACTCAGCTGAATGGTCAGCTTATGGGACAAATGGGTAGTCTGCTTGGCGACGAGGGAAGTAAAGCACAGGGCGCAGCCGACAGCATAATCCCAGCTCTTCTCAATGGAATTTCCGGGTCTGCATCAACCTCCAAAGGAGCAGATGCACTTTTTAATGCAGTACAGGATCAGGACGATTCGCTACTCGATAATATCGGCTCACTGCTCGGTGGCGGTCAGGCCTCTACCGTAGTCGACAATGGAAACTCTGTACTCAGTGCACTATTTGGCAGCGGTGGTCTTGGAAAATTGGCCGGTGCATTATCTGGTTTTTCCGGACTGAGCAAGGGTGGAACAAGCTCGATGATGGGCATGCTTGCGCCAGTGATCATGGGTGTACTGAAACGAAAAGTGCTTGGCGACGGGCTCAATTCAAATTCACTCGCAGGCTTGCTTGGTGACCAGTCCAACAATATTTCAGCCGCTTTACCACCAGGGCTTGGCGATCAGTTAAATAGTTCAGGCTTTTTGAGCAGCATAAGCGGATCGGGCGCAGGAATGGCTGCTGCAGGGCTTGGCGCTGCTGCGGCAGGTGCAGCAGGTGCAGTCGGCGATAGCCTCTCTGGTGCAGCAAGCAGTACGGCCGCTGGTATTTCCAATGTAGCGGGCGCTGTTGGCGATGGCGTTTCCGGAGCAGCAGGCAGCTTGGGCGATAGTGTTTCTGGTGCAGCCGGTAGCGTAAAAGACGGTGTTTCCAATGCAGCTGGTAGCGTTGGCGATAGCGTCTCTAACGTAGCAGGTAGCGTGCAAGAGGGTGTTTCCAATGCAGCTGGTGGCGTTGGTGATAGCGTCTCTAACGTAGCAGGTAGCGTGCAAGAGGGTGTTTCCAATGCAGCAGGTAACGTTGGTGATAGCGTCTCTAACGTAGCAGGTAGCGTGCAAGAGGGTGTTTCCAATGTAGCTGGTAGCGTTGGCGATAGCGTCTCTAACGTAGCAGGTAGCGTGCAAGAGGGTGTTTCCAATGCAGCTGGTAGCGTTGGTGATAGCGTTTCTAACGCAGCAGGTAGCGTGCAAGAGGGTGTTTCCAATGCAGCAGGTAGCGTTGGCGAAAATGTCTCCAGTGCAGCAGGCGGTTTACGCGAGGGTACTGCGAATGAAGCGGGTGCCGTTCGCGACAGTGTTTCTGACGCGGCAGGTGGTGTGCAAGACGGCGCTGCGAATGCAGCGGGCGCGGTTGGTGATGGCGTTGAGAAAGGCAGCAGTTTGTTACGTTGGTTAATGCCACTGGTTATCCTGCTTCTACTCGCCTGGCTTGCGTTGAAGTTTTTGTTTGGCGGTGGTGCAGAAGAGGCCGCCGACAAAGCGGCTGATGCAGGCGCTGCCGCAACAAGTACTGCATCTGAAGGTGCTGCTGCTGTTTCACAAAGCACAAGCGCAACCGTGGATTCAGCTGTTGAAACAGCAACCGATGCAGCCTCTGATACTGCTGCAGACCTTGCGACAACGGCGGCAGGTGCCGCTATAGACCCGGACGCCGTCGGCAACAAGATGACCAGTATATTTAGCTCTGCAACCGAGACACTAACCGGTATATCCGATACAGATAGCGCAACTGCAGCATTACCAGCACTGGAAGAATTAGGCGGCGAAGTTAAAGGCATGTCGTCACTGCTCTCAAACCTTCCAGAGGCTGCACGCGGTCCAGTCTCAACTATTGCCACAGAGGGCATGGGCAAGCTGAAACCACTCATCGACAGCGCTACGTCAATTCCAGGAGTCGGCAGTATTTTGGAGCCGGTGCTCGGACCTATCATGGAGTCATTGCAGGATTTTGGCGGTTAGTCTTTCACGCTTGGCGTTAAATAAAAATACCCATCTTTAAAGGTGGGTATTTTTTTGTCCGTTAATTTTTTGATCTTCACTGGCATGCAATGTGTTTGAGAAGTAATTCAAGTCGCGAGGACTCAACCAATGAAGAACAAAAACGTACCTCACTATAGACAACTCACTAACCAGATAATAAAGACAGTAACGGCCTGCGCTATCAGCCTGTCCCTTTCGGCGTGCGGTGGTGGTAGTAGTGCGGATGAGACATTTAATGTTGCCAGAGCAAGCTTGATCGAGCCTATGGTAGGCACCTGGGATATTACCGGTGACTGGAATGGTGAGCCAAACGATCAGGCATACCTTGTTGTCAGAACTGTCGACAATGACAATACGGCCGAGGTTGTCATCTATGACCGTGATGATGAGGCAACAGGCCTTGGACGAAATTGCTTTACGCTTTCCTTTGATAGAGGTGAAATGTCTGAATCTTTGAACGACCGTGTTTTTCTGGATTTGAGTGTTTTTCCAGATGCTGTTGTACAACTAAACCTCAATGGTGATTTGGAAATTCAGTTTACCGATACAGATGGCATGCGAACCTATAACGCAATGAGTATCGGCATAACAGAAACTGATATTCAGCCTATTTGCTGAGTGCGTAAAGCATAGCAGTTGGCTCAGGTCGCCGGATCAAGACCCTGATCAGTCCACACAGCAAACTCATTGCCGTGTGGATCTGCGAAGTGAAAACGCCGACCACCAGGAAACGAAAAAATTGTTTGTAAAATTTCACCACCCGCATCCTCTATTTGCAGCTGCACGGCTTCCAAATCCAGCGCATAGAAAATGACCAAAGATGCGCCGCTTTCTGCACGTGATCTTGCATCAGATGCATAAAAGCCGCCATCAATCTGACCATCTGAAAAAGCTCTGTATGCTGGCCCATAATCAGTAAATGACCAATCAAAAACAGATTCAAAAAACAGCTGTTGCTTATCAAAATTATTTGCGGGTAGTTCGATGTAGTCAATTTTCTTATCAGTTGGCAAGGCTTTTATCCTGATTACTTAACCAATTTGTATAATAGCGAAAAGCACTCATGGAAAACACTATGCCTGACAAAATAGAGTCCTTGCGTCATGTTGATTTGTTTCAACACTTAAACAGTGAGCAAATATCACTGTTGGCAGAGCAATCACGTGAAATAAAATTCAAGAAAAATGCTGTATTGATGACTGAAGGTGACAAAGGTGACACTATGTATGTCATTCAATCAGGCCTTGTCAAAGTTTACGTTTCAGATGATCAGGGAAAAGAACTTGTATTATATGAACAAGGAGCAGGTGCAGTGATAGGCGATATAGCCTTGCTGGATGATGAACCACGATCAGCCTCGGTTTCCACCCTGGAAAATACTGAAGCACTCATGATTGGCAAAGCCAGCTTTGTGAGTTGCATCAGCGAAAGCCCGGAAATGGCACTCGGTATCATTCGCTCACTGACTCAACGCCTACGGCAGGCAACTGAGGGTAGCCGTAGCCTGGCTCTCGATAACGTTTATCGTCGGCTTGCAGATAAAATAATGGAACTCAGTGTAGAAGGACCATCAAAAGCCCGTTACCTGGAGAAAAAATATTCTCATCAAGAGCTTGGTAACATGATCGGTGCTTCGCGCGAGATGGTTGGCAAGGTCATGGCAGAATTATCCAAAGGCGAATACATTGAGCTTCATGAAGGCCAAATTCATTTACTCAAAAAACTGCCTAAAAAC